>JAATVK010000041.1 GCA_014523485.1 Nitrososphaerales archaeon TH5894 | reverse complement strand
TGAAAAATTTTTCTTCTAAAGGTATTAGATTTTCTGGAGATTCAATAAAGAGTTGTATAGGTTTTATTGATTTGGTAGATTCGACTAAAAATACTATTACAATGGATAATTTAGAATCAATTAGAAAATATTATTCTACATTTATAAATTCTATATCAGAGAATATTAAAAGTTATAGCGGTAAAGTTATAAAAAATATTGGCGACAGTTTATTATTTTATTTTCCAAAAACTTCTGATAATAAAAATATCGATGTCTTTATAGAGGCTATTGAGTGCGGATTTAAAATTTTAGATGAACGATATAGTATTAATCAAGAATTATCTAAGCAACAACTTCCACCATTCAATTATAGGATTAGTATGGACTATGGTGTACTAGATTTAGCTTTAGTAGGAGAGTACAGTCAAATAGATTTATTTGGAACAACTATAAACCTTTGTTCAAAGATAAACACTTCTTCTATTCCAAATGAAATAATTATTGGAGATAATTTCTACAGAATTTTAAAATCCTTACCTACCATGCTACACAATTATAATTTTATAAATCATACTAATTACCAAATAACAGAGAGTAATCCATATTCTCTCTATAATATTAAAAGAAAAAAAATTGTTGAGGTAAATGATATTGAGGTTACTGATAAAAATTCCTTTGTTGAACAACAGTTAGGTTCTTCTATTGTTGAGAACTTAAACAATAATAACCAAAGAATAATTTTAGTTGATGATGAAGAAGATGTTCTCTTTACTTATAAGATATTTTTAGAAGACCATGATTATGAAGTAACTGCATTCACCGATCCATTTTTTGCCATGAACTATATTAGAAATATTCCAAATTTTAAAAACTTATTAATAATACTTGATATCCGAATGAAAAATTTGAATGGATTTCAATTACATCAGCAAATAAAATCTATAGACCCAACAATTAAAGTTCTCTTTATAACTGCTTTAGATATCTTAGATGAATTTTCAACCATAATTCCAGGAATCGCAAAAGAATATATAATGAAAAAACCTGTTAATAAAAAGATATTTACAAGTACTATACAAAAAATTTTGAAATCATAAAATAGAATTTGGTTATCATTATTGTGGGATAGAAAGTAAATTTTAAACGTTATCTTCTTTCTTAATTCACTATTAGACTCTTATTTTAGTATCTCTCTAGGTATTACTCCCCGCATTGTGAATTTGCCTGAATTATGTTATTCGCTACTTACAGTTTATCAATCTAGTGTATTAAGAAGTACACATGTGGATTCGACGCCCTGAATATTCACGTTGTTATTTCTGATATCAATTAGAAACATATCATGAATAGCAGATTAAGTTATTTTTATTAGATTAGATCTGAAATACGATAAACAATTTAAGAGGATAAAGAAGAAATATATAGAATAAATCTATTGTTTATTTTTACATAAAAATAATTCAAAAAGTATACCTATTGAATGTTTCTAAAAACAGAAATATATAATTATCATTTATTCCAACATGGCATCAATTCCTCTGTTTAGAAAAGGGAAAGGTGATGGTCGTTTCATAAAAAAAATTCTTTCATATGCTTTTTCGGGGTTTTCGCTTGTTTTCATTGGATATGTTTTGATTAATATTTTAAATAGCTATCCACCTCGAACAATTGGAATTTCCCCTTAAAGGAAAGATTCGATTATATTTACTAAATTGAAACTTATTTTTTAGACTATAAAATTTAAAGTAGTTTTTAGATTTAAGCTAAATTTTTTTTCTTTAGATGATTAATAAGTACTTTTAATATTTATTTGCATTTAAGTCTTTAGTCTCTTTACCTGTTGATCTATTAATATACTTGAGTATTTTATCGATATTATTATCGATTGGATTTGTAGTATTTATTGATATATGTTTTTGCCTAACTGGTTCATAAATCTTTTTCATTTTTAGATATATTGATACATTAGCATCAGAATAATCATCTTTTCTCAATAATAGTCTAGTGATAATCATATCCTCTGGACAAATACATTCAATAATATGAATTTGATCATTTGTTAAATTTAGTAATTCCTTTACTTCACTTCGAGATTTTTCCATATTAAATGTTCCATCCAATATACAACTAATTCCTGATGAATGTAAATATTTTGCAAATAAAAATAATACATCATAGATTAGAGCTCTTTCCCATGCAGTATAGGTAGGATTTGCAAATAGTTCTTTTCTAAGTTTATCTGTAGATAATACGGTAGCATTTAGATATGGAGATAGTTTATTAGATAAAAATGTCTTTCCAGTTCCTGGAAGTCCACAAATTACAATTATCAAATCTGTAATGATCTCTAAATAATTGGTAAAATGGATATTAAATGAAAGAGAATAAATTATAATTACTTTCTCCTTGCCACTATTGTATGTGTTTTTTCAACATACCACCTAATTTTATCTTTGAATCCAGTCCACCATTCAAAAAATACATCACTTGTTTCAGATTCAAACATTAGAAACCCGTTATATTCTGTTCCCCACGCATGATTGTATTCTCCAATAAGTTCTACATTGTTAGGTAAGCTACTTTTAATATCTTCCCATTCCTGTTTAGCTATATTCTTTTCCTCAGAATCTAAAGGCCTGAATCTATAAAAGACCAAAAAAGTGGTTGCGTTAGTCATGTTCTTTTATCCAATAATAGATAAATAAATAGATATAGCCAACATTAATCACTATAAATAATTTGTAATTTCGAAGCCTCATAACTAGATTGGCTTATCACTACTCTGTCATTTTCGTTTCGTATAATTTATAAGAATATTTACTGCTGGAGTAGTCACCCGCCCTTCTATAATATTTGTATTGCCATGTAGTCTTTTTATTGAATTCAAGATTTCTAATGGATTTGTTTTAGAATCTTAGCGCCGGAGACAATATCTCTCTCGCTAAATGAAGACGAATTATAAATTATTAATAATGAGTAATTCTAGGTTGTTTGATACTAGTCCAGGCGAAATATTTAGTATAATTAAATTTATAATTCTACAAGTTATTTAGATTTATTAATTTAAAATTAAATATAAAATATTTATTATGAGTGAGTGAACAAACACATCCTTATACATGATATAACATTGATTGAGATTTTAAAAATATATATTAACAAAATTATGAACGATGAATATAATGAAGTTTCTCTATATCCTAAATGTATGTATTATATTTAGTATGATTGCTATTACGTTAGTAACAACCTCAAATATAACTTTCTCTCAGTCTAATAATTCCTTAGCTTTTGATGATCCATTACTAGGAGTTAAGTTCCAATATACTGACGATTGGATAGTAGAAGGTTCGTCCCTCTATAAAGCTACATCGGAATGTGCCTCGTTACCTTGTATGAGATTTCCTGTAATATCAATTAGTACCTATCCAATTGTTTCTGAAGGCTTCTCGCTTGACAATTATACTAAAGAACAAAGTGCTTATCATGATTTAGCTGAAGGATATAAACCCATTGCCTTGAATAATACAAATATTGGAGATAAAAATGCAACCCAATATATTTATAGTACAAAATCTCCTTTTTTAATGGAAGAAGCTTCGAGTGATATTATAAATTATGAAATATATACTACAGAAGGTATAAATCTCTATAAAATATCTTTTGCTGCTACTAATGATGAGCAATTTGATGAAAATCTTAAATCATTCAGAAAGATTATGGATACTTTTGAAATAGTTAAATAGAGTATTAATTAATAATTTGATAAAATTAAATTAAAAATAACTAAAGGGATTAGATCATAGGTTATAAAATATATGTAGAAAATATAACCGCTACTAATCGTCAATAATATAAAATTAATACTGAGGGCGATGGTTGGAAAAAAATAAAGTAAAAAAATTATAATTATTTATTTTTCTTTTTTATTTTTTTTGATATGTCATTGATTAGGTCATCGAAAGGATCATTCTCTGCTAGATTATCTAATTCTAAGGAATTCCAATCAGAAGCAGTCATAGTTAATTTTAATAGTTTTTTCCTCCGCATTCCATTAAATAAATAAATGCAATTATTTATTTGTTCGTACAAAAAAGTATAGACAAGGTACTTTACGGTTCATTACTTTTTAACTAAAATCATGGTTTAAAAATTTTTTTCCTTGATATAATTATTATATTAATTTTTGGTTTCTATTATAAAAATAATTATTAAGATTTTTTATGAATATAGAGGTTAGTATCTTCTATTAGGACAAAAAATGAAATTTTGTAAACTTTACTAGTAATATTAATTAAATTTAATACTATATTTAATTAGACACAATAGATAGAATTTGCTTTTTTAAATGATAAAAGAGTAATAAACTAATAAAAAAGGTATACCACTAATATTCACTCATCAATTTGTGAAATTCTTTCAAAAAATAATTTTTTTTTATCTCCATTAATTTTAATTCTGAATTCCGTATCATCATATCAGCAATTTTTTACATTCGAAGTTCATCTTAGCTTTTTTAGATAATCATCTATCGTAACCTCCTAATGAATAGCTAATCATTATGACCTATGAAATCCATTAGCTTTCAGTCAAGTATTTTTTATAAATAGAAGATCGTAAAAAAATTTTTAAAATATATTATTAATAACGACAAATAATGAATTTTTAGTCGTATTATTTTTCAATTATTTATAGATCTATACTAATTCTCAAATAATAAAGATCAACTAATAATCGCTCCCTTTGGCGGTATATATTTTGAAACATAGATTTATCAAGCGTTAAAAACAATAAATTTTTATATTAAATTTAATATACAAAACTCGCTGAGGTAACCCATGAAAATAGGATCTAAACTGATAATTTTTTTTTAATAATATCTTTAATTCCATTAATGATATTTGGAATTTTTACTTATTTAGAAATGGAACAAACAATCAAATCTGAAATCTTGAAGAAACTTGAAATTGTAGCTAAATTAAAAGAAAAAAATTTTCAAGATGTTTTTGAACAGAATAATGAAAAATTAAACTTAGTTTCTAGCAGATATCAACTTAAGGTAGAATTAGATAAGTATAACAATAATAGTAGTAGTAATGATAATAAACTCTCATCACAGAAAATTATGAATGAAATACTTAATGCTATAAAACCTGAAATTACGAGGTTTGAAGACATAATAATATTAGATTTAGCTGGTAGAGTGGTTGCTTCTACCAATGATACATATCTTGGTACACTTCATACAAATGATACATATTTTATTGAAGGAAAAAAACAAAATAATGTAACTATTTTGTATAAGGATATGGGTCAGACACTTAAATCATATTTAACTGGTCCACTTATACTTAATAATAAATTATTGGGTGTAGTAACCATATTTTATAACTTAGGAGATTTACTATCTATGTTTAAGGTGTTTGAAGAACAAGTAGCGACAGGTGAAATTAATTTAGTAAAGAAGGATGGTAATGGTGATGCTCTTATTATTAATCCATTAAGATTTGCTCCAAATGCGTCTTTGAATTTGACAGTAAGTAAAGATAAAGTAGATACTCCGATAATTCAATCATTATTAAAAAATGAGAAAATTTTCTCAGATGCAAAAGATTACCGTGGAGTAGATGTTTTGGCTGTAACAAGATATTTAGAAAATTTAGGATGGGGTTTGGTTGTAAAAATGGATAAAGTTGAAGCATTTACACCTCTTGAAAACTTAAAATATGTAACCATTTTAAGTGGAATTTTGGTCGGAATTGCTATAATAATTACATCAAAATTTCTAGGTAATTCTGTTTCAAAACCAATTCAAAAATTAAGAGATATAATGAATGAGGTAGCTCATGGAAAATATGATACCAAAATTGATATAAAAGGTCCTCAGGAGATTGAAGAATTAGCTAAACAACTAGACGTAATGAGAAATAATATATCCAATACCAACACTCATTTAAATGAGCTTGTAAAGGAAAGGACTGAAAAAATTGAAAATGCCATGTCAAACTTAAAAGAAAAAGAAGAGGCATTAGAAGAGTCTAACCAAAACCTTCTTGTAGCTAATGAAAAGTTGAGTCTACAAAGTAAAATCCAAAGGGACTTTATAAACATAACAGCGCATGAGCTTCGAACTCCAATTGTACCTATTATTACCCTTACTGAATTACTTTATAGTAAAATCGAGAAAGAAAATAAAGCACAAAAGACCCTATCGAAAGAAAACGAGAAAAAGCAAGAATTCCTTCAAGTCATTCTAAGAAATTGTTACAGATTATATCGACTTACAGAAGATATACTAGATGTAACCAAGATAGAATCTCAAACACTTAAATTAAATAAAGAAATTGTTGAGTTAAATGAGATAATAGAAAACGTAGTAAATGATTATAAAGAGATAATAAGCAAAAAAAGATACGGAAGTGATCAAATTAGAATAGTGTATTACCCTAGCAAAGAGAATATTTTTGTTAATGCAGATAAGGGAAGGGTTACTCAGGTACTTTCTAATTTACTGGATAACGCTCTTAAATTCACTAAAGAAGGAGATATAATTATTAAAACAAAAAAAATAAAAGAAAATGAGGAAATTATGGTTAGTATAAAAGATAGTGGAACAGGAATAGATCCTGATATCTTGCCACAATTATTTAATAAATTTGCGACTAAATCTGAACAAGGTACTGGGCTTGGTCTCTTTATATCCAAGAATATAATAGAAGCTCATGGTGGTATAATGGAGGGAGAAAACAATTCTGGAAATAACGGATCTACATTTTATTTTACTTTACCTCTATGGATACCTACCAAAACAATTGAGAATGGAGAGTGAGATGTAAAATAACGAATGTAAAAAAAATACTTTTAGTAGACAATGAAGTTGATATAACTTATGCATTAACTAATGCACTAGAAAATTATGACTTCTACATAGAGTCCTTTAATGATCCTATTTTAGCATTAAACTCTTACAAGAGTAATTTTTACCATTTAGTAATTCTAGATATAAAAATGCCAAATATGGACGGATTTGAATTATATAACAAGATAAGGGAGAAAGATCCACAAGTCAAGATCTGCTTTTTAACAGCTAGTGAATTGTTTTATGAAGAATTCAGAAAAGCACGGTTTCTTTTAAGCGAGAAAATCGGGGAAGAATATTTTATTCAAAAACCAATCAAAACTGATGATCTGGTTCAAAAAATTAATGGTCTAATGCTGAAGTGATTTATAATATGGAGATAAAACTTTATTTTTAATAAGAATCATGGTATAGTTTTGAAACTAAATATAACCTCACTTTATTAATTGCTTATATTATACTAGTAATTCCATTTTTTTGAAGATTGTAAAAATTCTTTTCTTTCTTGAGCTATATTGAGTATATCAGACTTGCTAACTAATCCAATTAATTGTGACTGTCTATCTACAATAAATATCCTACTCATTCCTTTTCTAAATAATTGGTTTAATGCATCGTTGACTTCCTTATCTGGGCTCATTACTATTAGTTGTGAGACTGGTATCATTATATCATTGACTTTTTTATTTTCAATTTCTATCCTATCTATTTTAGATATAGCATCAGTTGTAATCATTCCAACAAGTTGATTATCATCATTTATTACAGGAAATGCACTTTTCCAATAAATATTAAAATAATCTTTAATTAAGTCAGACAATTTTAAATCTGGTTTGACCGCTACGAAATTTTTATTCATTATTTCCTTTAACTTTATACCTTTAACCCTTGTTGATAATTCGTTCTGATCTAAATACGTTTGAGCACCGCTATTAAGGAACCAACCAATTATTATTAACCAGAATCCACCTAAAAATGATCCTCTTACTATGGCAACAAATCCCAATCCAATAATTCCAAAGGATATCGCTATGCCTATTTTCGAAGCTATATTAGTTGCTAAATCAAAATCTTTTTTCCATTTTGTTAATCCAGCTCTTAACATTCGTCCACCATCTAATGGAAATGCTGGTATCAAATTGAAACTCCCAATTAGTAGATTAACCATGCTACTATACAATAAAATCCCCTCTATAGAATTGAGATAATTTCCAATATTTTGTTGAGTATCATTAATATAAGAAACTATAATAAAAAAAATCCAGAATAATCCAGATAACGCATAACTTGTTAATGGACCAACGATAGCTATTTTAAATTCCTTTTTAAACTCTTTTGTCTCATCTTTTATATCAGAGATCCCACCAAAAATAAAAAGAAGTATCTGATTGACATGAATACCATATCGAATTGATAAAAGTGAATGAGATAATTCATGAAGTAATATAGAAACAAATAATATTATTGCACCCATTACCCCCATACTCCAATATTGTAAAGTAGTTAGATTGGGATAATAGTATGGCATGAACCCTGTTGCCAAAGTCCAAGATATAAGAAAAAAAACAATAATAAGTGTAAAATGTAATTTAATAGGGATTTTTTTTATCGTAAAAATTTGCAAAGACATATAGAGATAGATAGCAAGAATATCATTTAACGATTATAATTATTATTTTTAATTAATAAAATAATATCATAAAATTCTCCCATTCCTAACTTTCCTATTACATGATTTAATTTATCACATATTAGGAAAAACAAATTAATAAAGTCAGCTATGTATAATTTATAATAAATAATCAAGTTTAACTCAAAAAAATAATAGGTGTATTACTTGTAACCCTTCTATGAGGACAAGGTATATGGCTGATTTTGTTTTCTTCGAGTTAATCGAAAGATTCTCAGTTTAAGAGCAAGATAAAAGGAGTATAATGAATATTTTCGGAGCATTATCGATATTAGCCTTTTATACATTATAAGTATTTAGATAAAACTTTCGTAAAAATTAATATTAAATATTTATAATTATAGAATCATTTTTATGGTTAAGATGTACTTATTCATGCAACAATATTTTACTCCCTAGTTTTAGAATAGTTGTTGTTGTGTTCTCAAGTATTAATCGGACAGTTTATGAAAAATTCTATTATCATAGGGAATAGATGAACTGGATATATTAAAAATAAAATCAATAATTGATATATTATTAAGTAGCCAATATGAAGACATTAATGACCTGAATAAAATATTAAAAGAGTAACAAATAATTTATCAACATATAGTAATTTAAGAACAGCTATAATAATAATGTTAAATCTTTATGTAATTTGACAAAATGAGATTCTACATAACCTTTTACTAGGAAATAGAGTTGGTGAAATCAATACAATGATTAATTCTAAAAATCCTGGAGAATTGAGAGTATAGTATTATTTTTTGAGATCATCTCTAATAATTTGATCTTTTTTATAATGTTTATTTCATATACAGAAATTAATTCGTATATAACTCAATCCAGTCACTTTATTTTTGTTATGAAGATTAATACTAGCCTTGATTGCAAATCAATAACAAGAATTAAAACAATAATAATTGGTTACATTTATTAAATATTTATTTATTCGAGATATAAACATTAGTAGTTAATAATATTTAAACTTCTCTGCGATTTGTCTGATTATAAATAGATATATTTTGGATTAAAGAGATATCTTTTGTAAACTAATTATTAAAATTCATCTTGAGAAATCCTCAAAATAACATATTGTCTATCTAATTTTTGCTCAATCTTTCGTAACACTCTAACTTTCCGTATCTATTATTTTATTTTAATAATAATATTATCATGATTATTATTAATTATGCCAACAGCCGTTTTTATTATGTCATCTAGATCAATTATTTTATGCTTATTTTTTATAAATCCATTTTTAACAATCTTCTAAATTAATATTACTCAACACCTAAAAAAAGGAAGTTACATTATTTTATTAGAAAAAAAATTATTTCATTTATTATAAAAACAATAAGTTATTATAAATAAAGGCATGGTCTATTTTCAATAATGAAGTTAATGGTTATTTTTTTTTTCAGTATAATAATGATAACAATGATGTTTTACCTAATAAATATAGCAAATTTAAATACTACTGCGGCCTTTGCAATTGATGACTCTGATTCACTTCTACCATATAACAATTCAAAACTTAATTTTTCGATAAAGTATCCCTCGACTTGGGAGCTTATTGAGAAGAGAGTCCATCCAGAGTTAGAGAATACTTCCAGTACTATAGAGATTAAATCACCTTTTGAAGGATCTCAGGATCTATTACAAGAAGAATTTCTTATTAGCATTAACAAATTACAGGAGAATATAACATTCAATGACTATGTTGACAATGCTCTAAATGAATTCAAAAATGAATATAAAGATTTTCAACTTATTTCTAATAATTTAACAAAGATCGATAACCACAATGGAATAAAACTCTCTTATTCATACATAGCAGGAGAAGACCCATTAAGGATCAAATTGATAATGAATCATAATATAATTTCAGATGGCAACCTAGTTTATGTTCTTTCTTTCGGTACTACACCGGACAAATATTATGAATATTCGAGTTTAATTCAGAAAATGATAAACTCGTTTAATATTTTTGAGTGATATTTTATAACAATTAGAACATTGTTTATCTATTTTTTCATTTTATTTATAATTTCATATACTTTTTATTTTCCTTTTTTTTCTTGCTCTCCTTGTTCTCTTTCATTTTGATCTTTTTCTTTAACTGGTAGGAGTGATTTCCATATGTTGTCTAACCAATATTTACTCATTCGTTCTGTTATCTCTGTTGATTCACGATAAAGTTTATTCATCTTTTCTATGCGTTGGGCCAACTCGTGATATAGACTTCCCATTTCCTTTGTTATCTCTGCTGATTCACGATAAACCTGGTTCATTCTTTGAGTATCCTGTATAAACTGATTATACATGGAAAGAAAATTTGAAACATACTTTTGCCAGAAAACTATTCCAATACCAAAAGGATCGTTTTTATCAAAATTATTTTTTTTGTCAGGGTTAGAATGATTATCCATAGCTATATAGTTTAGTTTGTTCTTTTATTCTTTCTGTAAAATCTTAATATTTAGTATTGAAATTTTATTTGTAGACTGGGGATAAAAACTGAAATAAACACCTTTTAAATGAGAATATTGGTATACTGTGTATTTCTGTAAGAATATATTGAAATAATATCATTAAAATAATAGTGGTAGTTCAATTATGTTCTATTCAAATTTCCAGATTACAGATGATCGTTCTATTTTTATTTATAGTAAATATAACTTCTTCCTACCGAGCTATTCACCAATTTTTCTTGTAGGAATTCGACCAGATAA
>JAATVK010000040.1 GCA_014523485.1 Nitrososphaerales archaeon TH5894 | reverse complement strand
TGAAATTTTCATCCATTATTTTCTCCAAAGTAATTTTTACTCTGTTATTAGCCAGGATTCAATACACTATAAATTGGTTCAATATCTCTTCAATTTTTTACTTTATTGCATTAGATTTTAATTTAAATATAAATACACTTGGATTAATTACTACTAGTTTTCTCATTGGCGTAGGAGTATTCCAAGTCCCTGCTGGAGTTTTAGTAGCAAAGTACGGTCCTAAACGACTCAGCATCATTGGAATATTATTATCTTCAAGTATGGCATTGATTTCTGGATTTTCTCAAGATGCCTTACAAATTACTATTTTAAGATTTGTAGTTGGTGCAGGGATGGCATTCTTTTTCGGAGCAAGTGTTACACTTATTTCAAATCATTTAGGCAAGGGAAACGAGGGTTTAGGTGTAGGATTATTAAATTCAGGTCATGCCATAGGAGCACTTTTGGGGATTTTTGGCTGGGTGGCGCTTACGGAAATCATAGGTTGGCGTATTTCAATTATTATTGGCGGAATAATTGGTTTAGCAATCGTCTTAATAATGAGAATAGGATTGTTAAAAGAAGATAATAAAAAAAATTTCAAAATTAGATTTAACGATTTAAAGGATGTATTATTAAATAAATCTCTAATAATACTTGGGATTACGTTGTTGGGTTATCAAACTGGAGCCACTCTGACATTAACTTTTATTGTTTTATTCCTAATTGAAGAGATACATATTAATCCAATTATTGCTGGCCTCCTTGGGAGTTTGAGTCTAATAATAGGAATAATCATATCCCCTATTTCAGGTAAGATATATGACAAATTCAAGAATGCAAAGAAACTTTTGTTCGTTTCAGCAATGCTGTCTGCTTTAAGTATTATGTTAATTTCAACCAATTCTATATATATTATAATAATATCCCTAATTATTTCTGGAATATTCTTATCGATTGGATTTGTGGTGATATATGCCCGAGCAAGAGAATCGAAAGAAATTATTCCTGAATATCATACACTTTCCGTAGGTTATGTTAACGGGATATCGTTATTTGGTTCCTTTTGGATCCCTCTTATTTTTTCCTTTACTGTGAGCCAGTTTAATTATATGACAGCATGGTTATGTGCTGGAATTACTATAATAATACTATCCCTTCCCATATTAAAGTTAGATTCTGAAAAAAGTAGATACAATAAATAGAACAACTATGAAACAAAGTATAAAAAAATGAGAATTTCGTAATTCCGAATTATCAAAATTGCATATCAAATACAGGTTATAAGCCCTTTGTTAATATCATACTATTTTTGTAAAGGACTTTATAATTTTTTTAAGATAGAAAAATAAATTCTCTCAAGACCAGGTGCTAGAAAATGAAGGAGTGAATATACTTAGATAATGATGACTATTTTTTTTACAATGTGATAAAATATCTATAATTCATATATAAAATTTGACTCATTTTAAAAGAATTTATTGATTATTTAGGTGTGTTCATCTTCATATTTATCATAATGATCGTGGTGATTAATTCCATTTATTTTAATAAATTTTAGTAAGTCGGTGTGATCTTCTATACCATAATACTTTTTCATGTTTTCTAAGGTATCATCATCATAAATTTTTATTTTTGAATTTTTGTTTTTACTCTGATCACCTATCATACTATATATTCGAGCTCATACTACTTAACTTTTATTTAATATTTGAATTATAATAAAATTTACTTATTCTTTATTATTAATTTTATTTCATTATAATTACTCATTATCAATTCATATTTCATACATAACTATTACTATGTTTCAGTTTAAGTATATTTTTATTTCTTTTTCCATGTACAATCTTCATTTTTTAATAATATTATTTTGAAATTCAACTGGGATAAAATAAAAATTCAAATAATATATACTTATATCATTTTAGCTAATCAACCAAATTTGTATTTTTGGAAAATTTATTTGTATATGTTATCTGATAATATTTTATCTTCAACTAGTCTATCAAAGACCATTTTAATAAATTTAATTAGGAACACTAGTTAATTCTTACTCTTCATTTGCTTCAGATATTTGTCCACGTAGTTCGCCCTCTGGATAGTCTTCAGTTTGAACATTTACATAGATTTGACCACTTTGCATTGCTGTTACCAGATCAGCAATTGTTTTATCCTTCAATGGGCCAGTCAACTCTGAAACATTAACGTTCCCACTAGCAGAGAATGAGCTAGAACTCTGTGTTGTTGAAGCAACCTCAGTAACCTTTGGTACATTACCAATTAACTTTACATCATTATCTTCTGATTCAATTAATGTAACTATAGCATCACCATTTGTTCCAACTGCCCCTTTATTAATCGTGACAGAAATAATTTTACCTGCATTTAATACATTTATTTGATAATAAAGTGAATTTTCACCTACTTCAAAATTTGCTATTCCTGTTCCATCAGTTTTAACAGGAGGTATTACTTGCTTTCCTGAAAGTGTTGCTGTAAAATCAGTATTTTCTTGAGCATATACAGAATCATAATTACCTATAGTAGATATAACAAGAACCGCAGATAAAATAAAAATGCTTCCAAACACAAAAATTTTATTTATATATTTGTTTTTTTCCATTTATTTAATTTGATTCAAGTATTATAAAAAATTTTAGAGGATTATTAAAAACTATGAATAATACTATTACCAATCAATAGGCTAATTTATAGAAGGTTAAATAAGATCATTATTAGTGAATTAGACATTTAGTAAATTTGAAAATTGTTCTACAAAGTTTTTTTAAAGTTTTCCTGCCTCTTTTAGACGAGCCATCATTCTAGCTTCACCTTCTTGAAATCGTCGCTTGTCATCTTCTGTTTCTAATAGAAGCTGGGGAACCTCCATGGGTTTCCCATATTTATCTATTGAAACTAAGGTCACATATGCTCTTCCTGCATGAACCCGTAGATTATAATCAAGGTCTTCTGAAAAAAAATTTACCTCAATTTCCATAGAAGAACGCTTAACATAATTTAATCTTGCTTCAAGAATTAAAGCATTGCCAATAAAAATTGGTTTAATAAAAGTCATCCTATCTATACTTGCAGTAACAACATTTGATTGATTAGCATGTCTTTTTGCAACTATACCAGCTATAAGATCTACATTTTTTAATATAACACCTCCAAAAACATTTCCTTTCGGATTTGCATCTGATGGTAACATCATAAGTGTTGTTTCTGCTTTTGATTCATTTGGAGATTTTTTTAGATTCTTAAATGGATTCTGCAAATATATATTTCACTGTGTTCATATTATAAATATATTAAGGTCACCTAATATCAAATTATTTGATAATTAATCAAATTCTATTATCAAGATTGACCTGAGATAATAACAGTAGTGAGGCACTATGGAAATTCGTATTCATTTAAATTTTAAAGATAACTTGAAAGGAATACTAGATATATCTTTGATATTTCCAAATTATATGTTGAAATTTCTCTCAAGTTTTAAATAACTAATCATTTATTTAACAGTAGATAAGGGTTTTATAATTTGAATGCATTCGATAAAAGTACAAGGAAACAAACATCATGGTGTCTTGATTGTGATAAGGTTTTTGATACCAAACTAGATGCTGAGATTCATAAAGAAAATTTAAATCATAGACTCAAAATTACAGAATTCTGGACTATATCACGATAAATATTTATAATAAATATAAAGTTCAAAAAATATCAATTCTTCCTAATACCGCTAAATCCAGCTCCCAGAATTTCCTGCCTACAGATTTTAAGTATATGATGCGTGACTTCTTTGATATTATCAATCATGTTACCTAGTATTCTCACTACTAATCCAGAATCATTAGGTAATATTGAACACCTTGCTAGTACTTTATTGTAATTAATTAGATCCTCGCTGATTTTTTCATTTAGGATATTTACATACTTATATGGAACTAATAAATACATATTTGAGAACATATTAAATGCTTCGAGAAGCCCAAATCGTTTTAATTGATTTTTTTTTGGTTCTAGTAATGCTGTGTCAACAAGCTTTAATGACCCACTATGGCTTTTGGCTATAGTCTTTAAATAACATACATCATAATCAAAATACTCACCCATGGCCATCCGACCAGGAACTATAGTTTCAGAATAAATTAAAGTTGCATCATCATTTACATTAAGATTTACAGCTTGATAAAATCGTGAGTCTCTATAAGGGATTATTTGATCAGGAACATATTCAAGATAGCAATTATTCTCTAATGATATATTCAAGATTTGTGTAGCAAAATTTTTATCCATTCTATACAGCCTAGTGGCGCCTTGAGTAGTTATATGGGCTACTGCATTTTTAGCTAATTTTATATCAATTCTATACCTATCACCTTGTAGTATTCCCCCAGATGGAGAAATTATATAAATATAGGCCATAGAAGGAAGACTTTCTTCAAGATACAGAGCTCTTTGGGTAAATAAAGGTACTTTTGAATATTGTTCCTTGATAACTGTTTTATTTACTTTATCATTTTTTTCTAGTAGTAAAAAAATGGCCCCTAATTTTCCGGCTTTTCCAACACCTAGTTGACTAAGATCAGATTCGTAACATAATACTTCCTGAGGTATATCGTCTGGAATAAAATATTCTAGTTCGTTCAAGTCATTTTTTCAGTTTTTTTCTCGTTTTTTTTTGGTGGTAATTCAAATAATACATTTTTCACGATATTATCTGCTACTTCTTTAATTCCTTTGCCAGTTTTACAGTTTACAAAAACAAAAGGTTTATCCTTTCTAATTAATTTGGCATCGCGTTCCATTGCCTTGAGATCTGCTCCCACATATGGTGCTAGATCAATTTTATTAATTACCAATAGATCACAGTTTTCAATGCCAAGACCACGTTTTCGTGGATATTTATCTCCTCCAGAGACATCAATAATATAGATGAAATAATCAGCAAGAGCAGGGCTAAATGTGGTTGTAATATTGTCTCCACCACTTTCAATAATTATTAAATCCAACTCTTCATTATGAGCTGATTCAATATCTTCAACTACAGAAAGATTCATGGAAGGATCTTCTCTCACTGCAGTATGGGGACATCCACCTGTGGCTAAACCAATTACTAGACTTTCAGGCATAAGCCCTCTTTCTGACGCCAAATTTCTTCTCATTCTATCAGCGTCTTCTTTTGATACTACATCATTGGAAATAATAGCAACTCTATACCCTATTTGACTTAATAATGGAACAAATTGTTCTATTAACATCGTCTTACCAGAACCTACTGGGCCACCAATACCGACTCTAGGAATTCTTTTAAACGTCATCTAAAAATAATAAATGATATTTTATGTAATAAACATTTTCGAATCCATTCTTTCATGTGTCATTTGAACTAGATCTACACTGGGACTAAACTGCCATAACTGGGAGTAATGTCTCGTTATATTGTTGTTTAAAACATTTCCCATAATTGGTTTTAGCTCATGAATAACCTGTTGTCCTTCAAAATGTTGTAACATTCCAAGTCTAAGTGCCGCACCTGTGACACTAACTGTAAATCCATACAATAAAATGAGACATGCACGTTCTTTCTTTATATTTAAACTATTTGAGGCCAGTGCTAGTGCAACCGGATATGTACCATTTGCAGTCTTATTCTTTATTGATGTATAATATGAAGCAATTAAATTATTATCTGGAACAAAGCTCAATAAACAATTCAAAAGTTGTCTTCCTGAGCGTATTGAAGCCTCACGAATCTCTTTTATTAATTTCATTGAAAACAGAATATGATCTATTTCTATTATTTTAGAAATATTTTGCTCTTTAGCAAAGTCATATGCATTAGAGAGAGCGGCACAATCAGCTGGTCCTATTTGATATTGTAAACAAACTGTTATAAATTCTATGATTTCTTGCTTGGTTTTGATCCTTTTATCATAAAATAATGTTTCTAGACCACTTGACGTGGTATACATTCCAGTAGGGAAGAATGAATCTCCAAGCTGAAGCATACTAACCTCATCTATAAGTGGATCCTCACAGGTGGTAGGATCATGAGCGTGATGATGTTTCATATTATTATCAATAACGTCTATTTTATTACTAAATCTAGTGCTCATGAATATTTGATCCCTCATCTGGTTCAAAGATCATGTTCTCACTTCGAATATCCATGAATTGATTAAATGATGAAAACATCTTTTTTAGCATTTCCAGTTCTGTTTCAGCTTGCAATGGAAAAATTACTTGATTTTTTGTTACCTTTATAGGTCGATGTAAATTACCAAGGCGATGTCCAATCTTAACAGAGAGTGGAAAAATATTTTCTTTATTTTCGTAACCTTTGAAGGTAATTATAGCTACAGACTCTGATTCAAGTGTCAGCAATATCATTTTGTTGTCATCCATAAAAATTATATCATTATTTCTTAAATTCGGATTATGTTCAAATATAAAAGCAACATCAGTTTTCTTATCTGTACTTTTTCTCATTCTTAATTTTTCTGATTCCATTCTAGTTATTACTACTCTTTCGCAAAGATTATTTTTTAACATCTCTTCATATTTTTTCCTAAGATTAGAATTTTGATTGATATTACCTAAAATTTGATTAACTGTAATCATATTACTTTAGATTCCCTTCTATATCACATTTTTTAAGATTGCTTGTATAAATGGATTTTGAGTTTCTTAAATCATTGACTTTATTTATCATTTCTGTAAGATTTTTTGTATAATCTATGTATCCATAATGTTCAAAATGAGATTTAGTTACCATAGCAAAGGTAAATCCAGAACCGGTAAAAAGCAATTCGGATCCTATTTCAAATTTTTTTGCTATTACGCATTTGGTGACGCGATGTAAAGGATAGTCAAGATTAAGATGAGATCTAGGATCAATAAATCCTGACATTTGTTTTATTTTACCTCCTTGTGCTATTATATGTCTAATTTCTTTAGGTTTTTTGATAATCAGGTTTTCATCCACATTATTTTCTTCAACACAATGGCGGATTTGCATATTACATCATTTACCTCTTAATTTCCGATACACTTTGCTGACTAAGATCTTCTGCAGCAAGGTTTCTATCTATCCTTAAAACGGATTTTGAAATTTCGCCAGCTGCCTCAAGAGCCATTAATTTAACCAATAGAGGATCTAGGATTCCGTTTTCAAACATATTTACCAGCTCTCCTGTGTCAATATCAATTCCCATGTTTAGTTTTGATGCTTTAGCTGCCATTACTTTTTCTAATCCATTGAATCCAGCATTAGTTAGGATCTGTCGCATGATACTTTCTAATGCTGACGCTACAACATCGAGCCCTACTTGTTCTAGTCCCTTTAATCGTAGGCTCTTTAACTTTTCAATTACATGTATTTCTGCCGCTCCTCCACCAGCAACTATTCCTCTATTCAATGCAGCTTCTGAGGCATTGACACCATCAATAACAGATCTCCATCTTTCAAGAGAAGTTTCCTTAGTTGTTCCAGAGACTATGATTGTAACTATATTTTTACCAGAACCATTTTCAATATAAATAAGTCCAGTATCTTCATCTTCGTATATAGAGTCAGCATTTCCAAGAATGCCATTGTTCTTAAGATCTTCCATCATCCGAACAGGTTTTGCACCAGTATATCTAGATAAAAATTCTATTTCATCAGAAGATATTCTTGTTGCAAAGATATTTTTGGACACTAAGAGGTTCTCTATAACTTCATCTACCTCTGGAGAAGATATTAGAAGAGTATTAGCACCAGTAACCACAATTTCATTTACAATTTTTTTAGATTTTAGCAACCTATCATTTTCCATATTTAAAATTTCTTCATAACGATTATTTTCTTTCAACCAAGATTCTTTTACAGGTTTTAAGTCAAGTTTAACGATCATTATTTTAGGCTTTAATATTCGCATTGGCATTTCTTGATCCATACGTTTTCTTTCCAAAACCACACCATTGAAAACAGTATCAGAAACGTTAGTTTTTCTAATTACTTTAATTGATTTATCAAAATCAAATAAATTATTATATATTGAATTATTTCCTACTGTCCTAATTGATTTTATTACTAACTCCGATAAGTTAATACCATCTAATTTTGAAGATAAGGAAGTTTTTATAATTTGCTCCAATTCTTTATCTTCAAGAGATATTTTTTTGGCATCTTTTTCTAAAATTTTACATGCATGTTTTACTCCATTTTCTATTCCCTCAACTACTTTCGTAGGATGAACTCCAAGTTCTTTAATAAGCCTCTTACCTTCTTTTATCATTTCTGATGCCATCACTACTGCAGTAGTGGTCCCATCACCCACTAATTGCTCCTGTCTTTCTGCGATTTCTACTATCATCCTTGCAACTGGATGAATTGCCTTTAAAGAGAGAAGAATGGTTACACCATCATTTGAAACGTGCCTATTCATCGCTTGATCTATTAAGAGTTTATCTAAACCTTTTGGCCCCAAAGTGGTCCTTACTGTATCTGCAACTGCCATTACTGCCTGCGAATTTGATTCTAAAGCATTAAATTCAACATTTTCAGCTATAGGTCTCCAAACTCCATGATTAAGACTAGACATAATATATAATCTTTAGAAGAGGTATATATCTAAATAATAAAAAAACAAAAAAATGGGAAATTTTTTTTCTTTATCCCTATGCCATAAAGTATCTTTGTGCTAAAGCTAGTTCCTTTGCTGGATCAACAGTTGCAATTTTTCCATCGAGTTTAACTTCATATGTCTCGGGATCAATGCTAATTTCGGGGGTCTTGTTATTCCAAACCATATCATTTTTACCAATATTTCTACAATTATGGACAGGAAAGAGACTCTTTTCTAATCCAAGTTTTTTGCCTACGTCAAGGTTGACTGCTGCTTTAGATGTAAACGTCATTGATGTTCGTTTTACTGCTTTGCCTAAAGCTCCAAACATTGGTCTATAGTAAACAGGTTCTGGGGTTGGTATGGATGCATTAGTGTCTCCCATTATCGACCAAGCGATAAAGCCTCCTTTAAATATCATTTTTGGCTTTGCACCAAAGAACGCAGTCGGATACATTACTAGATCTGCATATTTGCCAACTTCAAGAGAACCGAGAGCATCTGCAGCTCCATGTGTAATTGCACAGTTTATAGTAGTTTTGGCAATATACCTTTTTGCTCTGATATTATCATTATCTCCTGTTTCTTCTGCTAATTTTCCTTTCATCTTTTTCATTTTGTCGGCAGTCTGCCATGCACGAATAACCACTTCACCTATTCGACCCATAGCTTGACTATCAGAAGAATACATGCTCAACACACCTTCGTCATGTAAGACATCTTCCGCAGCAATTGTTTCTGCTCGAATCCTAGATTCTGCAAAGGCAACATCTTCAGCGACTGCTGGATTCAAGTGATGACAAAACATTAACATATCTAAATGCTCATCGACTGTATTAACAGTATATGGTCTAGTTGGATTGGTCGATGAAGGAAGAGCAAATTGTTCTCCTGCTATTTTCATAATATCTGGTGCATGTCCTCCACCTGCTCCTTCTGTATGATATGTATGTACTGTTCTTCCGTCTATTGCATTAATTGTATCCTCTACATATCCACACTCATTGATTGAATCAGTATGAATTGCTAATTGTGTATCAGTGGCATCTACAGCACGAAGTGATGCATCTAAAACAGCGTTAGTGGTACCCCAATCCTCGTGATCTTTTAGTCCGCATGCTCCAGCTTCGATCTGTTCTAATAGCGTAGCAAGTGATGGATGAGAATCATTACCTTTACCAAGAAATCCCCAATTTATTGGAATATCTTCTACACTTTCCATCATTCTGCTTATATTGAATACACCAGGAGTGCAAGTCGTTGCAGCTGTCCCATCAGCTGGACCAGTACCTCCACCGATCATGGTAGTAATGCCATTACTTATTGCATCTGTATATTGTTGGGGAGATATCATATGGACATGGGTATCCCAATGTCCTGGTGTACATATTGTGTGCTCTCCCGCAGTAGCCTCTGTACAGGCAGAAACTATCATGTTTGAAGTTACATTGTCCATTACTAACGGATTCCCTGCCTTGCCAATTCCTGCAATTTTTCCATCCTTTATACCAATATCTCCTTTAACTATACCAACCATTGGATCAAGAACAACAGCATTTGTAATTACATAATCAAGTGCACCATTAGCATTGGTAACTCCTGATGCCTGGGCAAGCCCATCTCTAATTGTTTTTCCTCCTCCAAAAACACATTCATCACCTGGAGAGATCAGATCTTTTTCAACCTCTATAATAATATCAGTATCTCCCAATCTGATCTTATCTCCTTGAGAGGCACCAAAAAGATCAGTATATTGTTTTCTAGTTAATTTTAAAACCATACTCTTCTTCTCATCTCCTAAGAACTACATCCCTTGAAACCAAGTGTTTTTGCTTTTTCAAGGGCAGCTTGTTTAGCATTTGTCGATTTTAGTCCTCCCATAGTAAGACCATTGAATCCATAAACGATTTTTTTTCCTCCAAGTTCACAAAGTTCTACTTCACGAGAATCTCCTGGTTCAAATCTTATAGAAGTTCCTGCAGGAATATTTAATCTATATCCAAATGC
>JAATVK010000275.1 GCA_014523485.1 Nitrososphaerales archaeon TH5894 | reverse complement strand
CAATCTACTTATTTTTTATTATATCATTTAAATCGTTATAGATTTTTTGAATTTCTTTAATGGACGTGTCATCTTCTAGAGTTGTAGTATCTCCTATAGTTAAATCGCTAACTATAGATTTTAATAATCTTCGCATTATTTTGCCGCTTCTGGTTTTAGGTAGCATATTAACAAAATATATCTCGGATGGAGTAGCAATAGCTCCAATATTTTTTCTTATATGATCAATTAATTCTTTGCGTAATTGCTCTGAATCAGCAACATTTTTTTTCAAAACTAAGAATGCTATAATTGATTCACCTTTTGTCTTATCAGGTCTACTAGTGACCGCTGCCTCGGCTACCGATAAATGCGATATAAATGTACTTTCTAATTCAATCGTACCTAATCTATGTCCAGCAACTTTAATAACATCATCTGATCGACCTAAAAGCCAAAAATAATGGTCATTATCTATAATAGCATAATCTTCAGCAAAATAGTTATTATTTTTCCAATATTTGTCTTTATATTTATCATCATTCTTCCATAAAGTCATTAACATACCTGGCCATGGTTTTCTAATAATTAAATAGCCTTTTTGATTATGTGGTAAAGTATTTCCTTCCTCATTTACAACGGCTAGATCTACACCTGGCACAGGAAAAAACGCTGTACCTGGTTTCATTGGCATAATCTCTATTCCTGTACAATGACTAAGCATTATTCCACCTGTTTCTGTTTGCCACCATGTATCAATTATAGGACATTTTTCCTTACCAATTGTTGTAAAATACCACATCCATACTTCTGGATTAGTTGATTCCCCTACTGTTCCTAATAATCGAAGAGTTGATAAATTAAATGAGTTTGGGATTTCGTTACCATATCTCATATACATTCTAAGAGCTGTAGGTGTAGTATACAAAATAGTTATTCCATATTTTTCGACAAGTGCCCAATATCTATCTGGACGTGGATAATCAGGGGTTCCTTCATATAGTATCTCAGTTACTCCATGCATTAAAGGTGCATAAACTGTATAGCTATGACCTGTTACCCATCCTATATCCGCAGTACAGAAAAAAATGTCTTGTTTATTAAAATCGAAAACCCATTTTGCCGTAGAATAAATATGTGTCAAATAACCCCCAGTACTATGAACAACTCCTTTTGGCTTGCCCGTTGTTCCTGATGTATAAAGTATAAACAGAGGATGTGTACTTTCTACTAATTCAGGTTCACAATAATATGATTGATTTTGAATTATCTCATGCCACCAAATATCTTTATCTTTCATCTCGATATGATTTCCGGCTCTTCTAAGAACTATAACATTTTGTATCGAAGGTGTATTAATAATAGCTTCATCAACAATTTTTTTTAATTCAATTATTTTTCCTCTTCTAAATCCCCCATCAGCAGTAATTATGATTTTAGATTCGGCATCATTGATCCGATCCACCAATGCTGTAGAACTAAAACCAGAAAAAACCACATTGTGAATAGCTCCAATTCTTGAACAAGCTAAAATTGCGATAGGAAGTTCGGGGACCATCGGCAAATAGATTGTAACTCGATCTCCTTTTTTTATACCAAGATTTTTTAAGGCATTTGAAAATTGATTAACTTTTTGATAAAGCTGATAATATGTTAATGTTATATTTTCTCCATTTTCTCCTTCCCATATTATAGCAGCCTTATTTTTAATGTCAGAATTAATATGTTTGTCTAGACAATTTATTGAAGCATTTAGTAGTCCATTGACAAACCATTTGGCAAATGGAGAATTCCATTCCAAAGTCTTATCCCAATATCTATTCCATACTAATTCTTTTGCTTGTTCTGCCCAAAATGTTTCAATATTTTGTAATGATTGTGCTCTTTTAGCTTGAAATTTATTTTTCTCTAATGTAATTTTCAGATTAGGACTTGTGAAAAATGCGTCAGATGATGAACTGTCTTTATCAATTGACATGACATATAATAATAATAGTACTCCTAGTTAAATTATTGTATTATAAGAAATGTAAGTTAAGGTTATTTGACTAAGCTATTTATATGTTCTATTAAATAATATCTATAAACAAGTTTAGTTAACAAGTTAATTAAAAAATAAGATAGCCTAATAATTGTGACATTGAGTGTTAGTATAGAATAATGTTATACTACATTTTGTCAATATATTAAAATAAACAAATATTGTGTATGATGATCGTGAAATACAGAAGTAGAACAGAAATAGTAGCAATGATACTAGAGGCAGCCAA
Source organism: Nitrososphaerales archaeon TH5894 (assembly GCA_014523485.1). GTDB lineage: Archaea > Thermoproteota > Nitrososphaeria > Nitrososphaerales > Nitrososphaeraceae > TH1177. The sequence goes on along the minus strand of JAATVK010000275.1, from coordinate 11,419 downwards.
TGGAGGAGCAACCAAGACAAAAATTATGTACAAAGCTTTTCTAAGTTATGCACAATTGAGAGAATATCTTTCTGTTTTGATTGAGAACAATCTATTAGAATATCTTGATGGAACTCAGACCTATAAAACCACAGAAAAAGGATTAAACTTTCTTAAAATGCATAGTGAAATTGGAGAATTATTACAAACCCCAGCAAAATTCTAATAATAAAATATAAATTCACCACTAACTTTTTTTACTAACTTTTTTTTTACTTTTTATTATTTCTTTCTTTAAATTCTAATATTTTACTAAAATCTTAGATAATAATAATTAAATTTAATAATTAAATTTTAGAATCTAAAAATTAAATATATAAAAATTAGTTATTTATAACTTGATCTAGCCAATTGGATTCGTTATCTGTATCACTTTTTTCTATCTTATCTTTATTTATATTGGAGTGATCTGCATCATTATTATTATTATTATTAGATGATGCATGTTGTTTATATTTATCAGTTTCACCAGCATAGGTGAGTTTAGTTTGTGTATTATCATTTGATGTAGAGGATACAGGTAATGATGTATTTGAAGAATTAGAATTATTTGTATTTGATGCAGTCACAGTTGATGATGATGATGATGTATTGGGAGTATTAGTTATAGTAGGACTAACGGGCTTTGTATTGGTAGTAGATAAATTTGTGTTTTCTTTTTCATTATCTTTTTCCTCCTCTGGTTGAATTGAATGTGGCAAAGGTAATGTATTTTCTAGGTTTTGTTCTTCAAGTCTACTTTTTATATTATTGATTTCTTCTTTTTCTAAATTAATATGATCCATTAATTCTTTAGTATATCTTGTAACTTGTAGATATGTTTCTTCTGATATTTCATGGCTTTTGTATTGTAACTTGGCATCAAATAAAATTGATTTAATATTTTTTGTTGATTCATTTAGCTCATCAAGTCTCTCTTTTAATTTTTCATTAATAGATTTTTCTTTTTCCTCTAATTCGTCTAGTTTCTTTTCATATTTAACATATACAATTTCTGCATCTTCTTTCATAGTATCATCCTCTTCAACTAAATGTTGAAGGGCTTTAATTCTTTTAAGCGTTAAATTTTTTTGTCTAAATAATTTTTGCGCATCTAATCTCCATTTAGGAATAAAGATTACATAATCACCTTGAACCAATAGTTGTTCATAAGATAATTGTTTTAAACCGGAATCACCACAATCTACACTAACAGATTCAATTGAACCGTCAGTATCAGTAATAACTCCTACAACTTTTCCCATTAATGTGCCATACATATCTTTAACTTGTTTACCTACAAATTCGAGCTTAAGTTCGCTCATGTAAATTCGTGAATTATTCTATATAATGATAAGCATGTCAAAATAGTTATATCATTTAGTCAGATAGTTTCTTTTTCTACCAAATTATTTAATTTAATTTAATTTTAAAATAGATGTTATTCTTTATAAAAAAGATATTATTATCTATTATAAATTGTAATACAATTTCAAATGCCCAAGAAATTGTTTGTTATTGGCGTAGGACCTGGAGATCCCGATTATATTACTCAAATTGCTAAAGAAAAAATCCTTATATCAAAATATATCATAGGTTATAGATATACACTAAGAACTATTGAAAATCTTATAGATAAAGAAAAGCAACAAATTTATGAAATTACTATGAAAAACCAGGAATCAGCATATCAATACGTTTATGGCAATATGCAGGATAATGAATATTGTACTGTTCCATTTACAGGAGACGTTAGTTTTTCTGAATCAGAGGTTGTTGATCGTTTATTAGAGATTTTTGGAAATGAAAATGTCGAAATTATTCCAGGAATCAGTTCTATTCAAGTTGCATCTTCAAAATCAAGGGTTCCACTAGATAAGGCCTTTGTAGTTACATTTCATGTAACTGGGGATATTCAACAAAAAAAGATAGAATTAATCAAATCAGTATTAGATAGGAAGAGCGTTATTTTATTACCACGCCCTTGGCCAAATGATTTATCAAAAAATTTTATGCCTTCTGAGATTGCATTATTTTTGAAAAATAATGGAGTCAATACTAAAGAAATTGATGTCTGGATTTTTGAATACTTGACTGACAAGGAAAAAGAAAATATTTTTAGAGGAAAAATGATGGATTTAGAAAATAAGACATTTAGTGATCTGTCGGTAATGGTTATTGATCAATATAAAAAGGAAACATATTTGAATTTTAACTTACTTTAATTTTATTTGTATAAATGTTTATGTTTATATTTATGTTATTCCTGGTAGTTCACTTTGATTTACTGCTTTATTGAAATAATTCATTTGTTTCTCCATAAACTTCTTTCGTTTTTCTTCTTCCTCCAATTCCGATAAATCAATTGATGGAAAATTAATAATTTTTAATAAAACTTTTAGAATTTCTTGAGAAGTTTTAGGTTGAATAACATTTGGATTATCAATTTCTCCTAAAAGACAGATTCCATCTAAATTAAATTCTTGAGCTATTCCTAAAATTAGTCCATTAAAACCTGTTATCTGTCCATTATCTTCTAGTATCGGTAAATTTAATTCATTTAAAACATTGACCATTTCAGGTTTATTTACTCCAGCATAGACTAATTTTTCTATTGTATTAATTGGTTTTAGAGAGGCACCAAGAGAATATAAAAGTTTGACGTTAAACATTTCGGCAATTTTTAAAACTTCATAACATAATTCATATAATCTTCTTGGATCTGTAGGATTAAAATCACCAGTAAAAAATATTATATTATATTGTGAATTTTCATAAAACTTATAGCTTGATTGCAAATAGTTTATGATTCCTTTTTTATATGTTACAAATGGTGGCCAAAATGAATATATTTCAGCGAAAATTTTCGTATCTATTTTATTTATTAAGAAATTTAAGCATAATCCTGCTACATTTCCCATATCTGGTAATGCTGCTATAAGAATTGGCTTTTTATCAAATTTTGGTTTATAATGAATTTTTACTCCTAACAATTCTATTTATATTATATTAATTTTATTTTGAATTTATAATTATCTGAAAAGTAAATATATTATAATTAATCTAAATCACAATTTTTTTTGTAATGTAATCATTGTTCATATCCTACTACAGGATGAATATAAAAAAAATTCTATATAATAGCTGCCGGGAATATATTGTAAGGTTCGAATATGCTTTATCTGATATTAACCTATTTTTAAATCAACTCTATTGATATCATTACATCGTTTATCATATTACTTTGATTATATTTATATAATAATAATTAATTAGTTAGAAATTTCCATAAATTGTTTTATAATATTCCATTCAATGAATGCTGCAACTATTAAAATTGATACTACTATTACTATTTCTATTATAGTGGGTTTAAGCAGTAATTTCCAAGATTTTTTTTTAAAAAGATCATAGATAAGCATTCCACTTCTTGAGATTGCTAGACCATAAGAAAAAATTTCCATTATACCAAATGGAGTAATAAGAATTGCTAATGGAGAAATATTTTGCAATGTTGTATTTTCTAAAGCCATTGCATTAAAAACTAATCCTGTACCAACACCAGAAAATATTCCAATTCCTACACCAACACCTGGAATAAACATGGATAAGGCAATGAGAACATTATTCTGGAAAATACCAATTTCATCTATTCCTTCAATTTTTGTTTCAAATTGTTCTTTTATTAATGACGATTGTTCCTTTTCAATATTTATTTTAGCACCAATACTATAAGAAATAAGAAAAACTAACATACCAACAGCTAAATAATAAAGACGTTTCTTCAATTTTTATATTATATTATTTAACTTTATAATATTTTTGTATTGAACTTATAATAGCAATGTAATTAAATAAGATGGTTCTATCGTAATAGTTTGTAGTTGTCCTTTCAGAAAGAAATATCAAATGCATTGTCTTATATTACTGCACACGGATATCAAATACATCCTGAAGCATTTAAAATTTTAAAAAATCTTGATTCAAATATAATGGAAATAATTCAGAAAGTTGTTAGATTTAAGAAAAACCAAAATGATACTAATATTATTCTTATAGAAGATATTCGAAATTTTTGTACAATAAATATTTCTAATAAATTTGATACTTTAACTGTTTCAGATTCAAAGTTACAAGATAAAAATATTATAAAAACTACAATAAATGAAACTCAAGAATTCGAAATTATATCAACGTCAGAAATTACAATTAATAAACCAAATTACAGAGAATCATTTAAAATTATTTACGATTCTGCCGATTATATCGACCCAGAGGAAGGAATTAATGGCTATATTTCTTTATTTAAAAGTAGATTTCATCAGTCTTTAAAAATTTTATCTACAAGACCAGAAAGTAAACGTATCAATAAAATATCTTCCATAAAAAGAAAAATTAAACAAGAAAAAAATAATAATTATTTAGAAAATAATCTTTCGGTAAATGGAAATACTTCAATAATTGCTGGTCTGGTAATGTCTAAACGATCTAAAAAAAATAATATTGAATTAGCTATAGATGATTTAACAGGAATAATAAATACAATTGCTTTAAATGAAGAGACGATAAAACTTGTATCAAAATTAACATTGGATCAAATGGTAATGCTAGAAATTGAAAATAAAGGAATAAATCATGTTATTAAAAATGTTATTTCTCCTGATATTCCTGATCATATACCTAATAAGGGAAAATCAGACGGATATGTGGTTCTAATTTCTGATTTGCATATAGGTAGTAAATATTTTAAAGAACAAGAATTTTTAAAATTCTTAAATTGGTTAAATTCGTCTGATAATGAAATTGTTTCAAAAATTAACTTTCTCTGTATAGGAGGAGATTTAATTGATGGAGTTGGAATATTTCCAAATCAAGAAAAAGAACTAAATGATAGTACTATATATCAACAAATGTCTCATTTAACTAGTCTATTAGAACAGATTCCAAAAAAGATTCAGGTATTTGTTATTCCAGGAAATCATGATCTTGGAAGAAGAGCTTTACCTCAACCTGCCATACCTAAAAAGGATGCAGGAATATTATACAGTTGGAAAAATTTTTCTATGTTAGGTAATCCTAGCTATATTGAGTTAAATGGGGTTAAAATTCTCATGTATCATGGTCAAGGACTTGATGATATTATTGCTACAATACCAGGATTAAGTTACTCTAATCCTGCTGAAGCAATGAAAACATTACTAAAAGCAAGACATTTATCTCCAATATATGGTCAAAGGACACCAATCGCTCCAGAAAAGGATGATATGATGGTAATTAGTGAAATACCAGACATATTTCATTCTGGACACGTACATGTAATGGGTGTACAAAATTATCGTGGAACATTGATTGTAAATTCTGGAACATGGCAAGATCAAACTCCATTTCAACAAACTATGGGAATAATACCTACTTCAGGAATAGCAATAGCTGTTAATCTTTCTACATTACGTCCATTTCAAATTGATTTTAGTCAATAGTTGTTGTTATTGTAGATAGTAGATGATCATCGAATAAGGCTTCTTTAAGTGTAGAAATGGGAATGGTAATCTTGATTTTTTGAGAGCGACCATATCTACCTTGGTTAACAATATTAGTCGAAATTAAACCGAGTTGATCAAGTTCATTTATAATTTGAGTTATTCTACGTTGTGTAAGTGATTCACTATCTATATGTTTACATAATGAGGAATAAATTTCATAAACTTCTCCAGTATTTCCGTTTTTTGATTTCGCTATTGCCAGTAAAACAATTTTAGTATGAGTAGTAGAATTTTTAATTATTTCAAAATTGGTATCTTTTTCTATTTTATGTTGTGCTAGACGAATATATTTTTCATATACTTTTGTATCTTTATCTATTTCAGCTATTTCAGCTGCTACACGAAGCAAATCAATTGCTTTTCTAGCGTCACCGTTATCTTTTCCTGCAATTGCTGCACATAAATTTATTGTTCCTTCTGTGACAACATCATCATGAAAGGCTAACTTAACTCGTTCAGATAATATCTTTTGTAATTGATGGATTTTATATGGATTAAATACAATCTCTTCTTCACTTAAGCTACTTCTCACCCTAGGATCCAATTTATCCTTAAATGTTAAGCTATTTGATATTCCAATGAGACTGATAAAACCAACTTCTTGAAATTGTTCATTTGCTCGAGTAAAGTTATAAAGTATATCGTCACCATTTTTGTCAACAAGTGAATCGATTTCATCCATAACAAAAATTACATGTAATTGTCTTTTTTTAATGAAATCAAGAATTCTATTTGTTGCTTCCCCAAGCGATAATCCGGTAAAATAAACTTGATTTTTTTTATCTATTTTATTTATATTCATTTCTTCAGCGATTTCATAAAGAACTTTATAAGCTGTATTAGCTATTTTAGTATTAATAAAAACGACTATAACTTCGACCCCAAGGTCTATTGATTTTTCTTTAAACTTATTAATTACATTTTTAACTACTGCAGTTTTTCCTGTTCCAGGTTTACCGAATAGCAATAAATTTGATGGTCTAGCCCCTTTTAAAGATACAGCTAAAGTTTGAGCTATTGTAGTTGTCTCTTCATCACGAAATTGTAATTTCTGTGGAATATAGTCTATAGTTAAGATTTTCCTATTTTTGATTAACGAGTTTCCTTTTACTGCATTTTCAAATATATTATCTAAAATATCATCGCTCAATATAACTCACCATATAAAATTACCCCCTTACCCCTTACTTTCCATTGTATTTCAAATTTATATTAACATGTTATTATAACTTGACATGTTATTAACTTAATATGTTATTATAACTTAACATGTTATTAACTTAATAATTTAAAGTACTAAATCAAATATTATAAACTATTTTAATAATATTATCAAACTAATATTAAACTCATTTCTTTATTATAAGTGGAAAAGAAATGAAGGGGGAGACAGAGTTGTTAACCTACTAATAACAAAATAATAACAATAATAAGCATAACATATAATTTTGAAAAAAAGGGATGATCTAACCCCTTTATTTCTACTGCAGAGTTAGAAGTATGTTAAGTTTGTTAATAAGCATTGATCTAACCCCTTTATTTCTACTGGAGATAATTATTCATTATATTATAACTTTTTTTATTAACAAAACTATATTATTTATGCATATCACGATGTTAACATTGATGTTTCTGGTATTGGTTAATGTTAATGTGAACAATAATGATTTTTATCTGGTCGTCAATCAATCTATTAAAGTGTCGTAGCATATGATGAATTTTATGAATTATCTTGGTTAATTTCTTTATCTATAACTTGTTCTCCAATGTATTTTTTTCCTTGTTCTGTTAATTTATATTTAAATGGTTTTGTAGTTGTATCTCTATCTACCAGTTTAAGTTCATAGAGTTTTTTCATAAGTCGTGAAGTATGTTCTCGTGTTTTACCAATGGCTTTTTTTATTTCATTAGAAGTTAATGAATCTTCTAAAATTATTTTCAATATATAGTGTTCAGTAGTGGTATGTTTGTCATTTGATAGTAAGGATTTACTTTTTGTTTTTTCAGGGGATGATATTGTGGATAAAGATTCATGTGTGATGTCATTAAGTTCATTATGTTGTGATGTATTATCATGATTATGATTGTTTGTGATATTTTCATTGATGTTACTAGTATTTCCATAGTGAGGCCGATTTTCTGATTGAGATGACAATTTAGCCTCTAGTAAATCCAATTTTATTTGGATATCATTAAGTTTAAGTGTAATATTATCAATTTGTAATTGTTTTTTATTCTCTAATAGCTCAATAATTTCTAAATTATTATCTTGTTGTAATGGTACTGTCTTACTACCTGTTGTTTTCTGTATTTTCAGAATATAGGAAATTAAAAATCCAATTATAAAAAAGGTTCCTATGAGTATAAAAGAAAATACATCCAAACCTATATTCAAATGATATCACATATATCACAATATATTTATTTTTATCGATTTTGAATGTATTTTCATACTAGATTTTATTAATCCTTCCTAGTATTTCCTCTATGACAATAATGATGTCATTTAAAATAATTTCAGGTGAATTGTGATGAATGTCATGTCGTGATATTTTCTCTAGTTGATTAACCATTGATTCGATAGTTTGTATTGAAGTATTATCTATTAAATTTAATAATCGAAACAATAGTATTGTATAAATGAATCTATCATATTTTTTCCTACATTGTTTAACTTGTCTATAATAAGCACCAGCACTCAATTGATTATTAGAAACATTAGAAGTATGAAGATTGACTTTATTATAAATTATTGATATTTGCTTCTTTGTAAATAAATTTTTTTCAATAAGTCGATTCAAAAGATCATTAAATTCTAAACCATCTTTTCTATCAGTACTATACATATTTGTATACTCAAAGATTATTATAAAAAGATTAAACTAATTAATAATAAGTTGGTCGTTAAAATTTTATTTATCCTTAATTTTACTATAATAACTTAAAGTTATATGCTAAAAGATCTGGATATATAAAATCAAAACCAAAAATATTTTTTAGGAGTTAATATACTTTAATATGGTTCCACAGTAATTGAATACTATAGAAACTTATATTTTAAATGAGATAAAACGATATCGTACTTTATGTTTTCCATTAATAGATTCAGAGAATCCTAAAGATGTCATTTCAATAGCGAAAAAAGTCGAACAATTAGGTGCATCAGCAATTTTAATTGGTGGTTCATCTATAATCGACCAAATTGAATTATCAAAAATAATATCACAAATAAAAAAAAGTATCACTATCCCTGTGATATTATTTCCTGGAAATGTCACTGGAGTTGCACCAAATGCTGATGCTATATTATTTATGTCATTACTTAATTCTGAAAATCCATATTTTATCACCGGGGCACAAGCATTAGCAGCCATTGGGGTAAAGAAATCCAAGTTAGAAGCATTGCCTACTGGATATCTGATAATTGGTGAAGGAACAACTGCATGGTTTGTAGGTCAAGCAAAGGGTATTCCTTTTCATAAACCTAACTTGGCAATAATGTATTCCCTGGCAGCACAATACCTTGGAATGCGATTCTTGTATCTAGAGGCAGGTTCAGGTGCTAACCAACATATATCTCCAGAAATGGTCAAATCAGTGCGGAAATATTATGAGGGTATATTAATTGTAGGTGGAGGCATTCGAGACTCTGAAATTGCTAAACACATAGCTAATGCTGGTGCTGATATTATAGTAGTAGGAACAATGATTGAAAATGATAATAATTGGGAAAAGAAATTTTCTGAGATTATTCAATTTATAAGGAAATGAATGTTCATTATAATTTTTTAGATGAAAACTCACTTCAAGAGTTAAGCAATTTAAAAAGACCGCCTTTTTATAATAACTATCATAATACTCTCTTAAACTTTTTAAATGAAATTTATCTAATAGCCAGTAATGCACGGTCACAAGGTATTGATGTTTCTGAAATAATTGAGTCAAGAATAGTCTATGATTTAGCTGATAGAGTTGCTAAAATGCATAATATCAATATTACAAATAGATTAAGAAATTTATTATCTGAAACAACTAAAGAAAAGGCAGCATTAAAGATATCGGAAGAAATTGCACAAGGGAAATATAGCGATGATGACTTGACAACTAGATTAGATAATGCAGTTAGAGTAAGTCTTGCTATAGTAACAGAAGGAGTAACTGTTGCACCTTTACAAGGGATATCAGATGTACAAATCAAGTATAATTCTAATGGTACTCAATATCTTTCCATATCATTTGCCGGACCAATTAGATCTGCTGGAGGAACCGAAGCAGCCTTAACAATGCTTATTGCAGACCATGTAAGAAAGTCAGTTGGGTTAAGTAAATATCAGGCCAACTCCTTTGATGATGAGACAGGTCGATTTGTAGAGGAATTACGTATATATGAAAGAGAAGTTGGAAGCTTTCAATTTAAAATTTTAGATGAGGATGTAATAAAATGTATTAGTAATTTACCAGTAGAATTAGACGGAGTAGATACTGATCCAGTAGAGATTGTCGGCCATAGAGCAATGAAAAGGATCAAGACAGACAGAGTACGTGGTGGTGCTCTAAGAGTTATGAATGATGGTTTAATTGGAAGAAGTAGAAAATTACTAAAAATAATAGATACTTTAGGATTAGATGGATGGGATTGGCTTAAGGAACTGAAAGGAGCAATACAGAAAGAAGGTTCTAGTGAAGACGATACAATACACCATAGAATGTCGGAAGTAATAACTGGTAGACCAGTTTTGTCAATGTCTAATAAAATTGGTGGATTTAGGTTAAGATATGGTAGATGCTATAATACAGGATTTTCCACAATAGGGATTCATCCAACTGTTCCTATATTATTAAATTATGCAATAGTAGTAGGAACTCAAATTAAAATTGATATTCCTGGGAAAGCAGCAACAATCGCATTAGTTGACTCAATAGAACCTCCTTTAGTGAAACTAGACGACGGAACTGTAACTTATGTTACATCTATAGAACATGCCCACCAAATTCAAAACAGAATTGTTACTATCCTTTATTTGGGAGATATTTTAGTTAGTTATGGTGATTTCTTAGAAAATAATGCAAAATTATTTCCTGCATCCTATGTTGAAGAGATATGGGGATTAGAATTACAAATGAAAATAAAGCAGATTTCTTCAAATAATAGTTATTCCACTGATGAGAAATATACTAATGAAATTTTAGATTATATTGACAAACAACGATTATTTGAATTAGCAAATAATTCTATTGAAATAATTCCAACACTGAAAGAAGCATTCTTAATTAGTAAAATGTTGAGTATTCCTTTACATCCCAAATATTCTTTCTATTGGGAATCAATATCAGTGGATGAAATTATTTCATTAAGAAATGAATTCTTTAAAAAATCAGACATTGACAAGAATGTTGATTTAATATTTAATATGACAAAAACTACCACTAATAATCAGTATTATTACGAATCATTTTCAATTGAATATAATGGAATATTAAAAGATATAATTGAACGTTTAGGTATAACACATTCAGTAAAAAATTATAATAATAATCTATTTATAGAATTGTCAGAAATCAATCAAATAAACTCTTTATTTATTTTACTTTGTAATACATCGATAAATAATGAATCATCATCAAATAAAATAATTTCTTCAATCGATTATATAATGAGAATATCTGGCCTTTTACTAAAACCAAAATTTTCTTCATCAATAGCTGTACGTGTTGGGCGGCCAGAAAAAGCAGCCGAAAGAAAAATGAAGCCGCCAGTTCATGTCTTATTTCCAGTAGGAAGTAAAGGAGGTTCTACACGAGATTTAATTAAAGCATCAAAAGAAGAAATTCTTTATACAGAAATAGCTAATAGATAT
>JAATVK010000274.1 GCA_014523485.1 Nitrososphaerales archaeon TH5894 | reverse complement strand
TATTGTAGATTCTATTGCAGCTTTCACTAACTCAGGAAATGCATATGTTATATCTACCAGATTGCGAGAAAAAAGCCGTACTTTCTTATCAAACTTATGCATTTGTAACCTTATTCCATCATATTTATATTCACAAATCAAAGGTTTATTGTAATAGTTTATTATCTCTTCCGCACTAAACATAACATCTGCTAACATAAAACTTACTGGCACAAATGGCTTCATGATTACGTTGTGAAGAATATTTTTTTTTGCTAAAACTGCTACTTGTGAAATATCTCCTGAAATAAGCATAGCTTCTCTTATAGATTGTAATTCTCTATCAAAAGCACGAGATAAAGCAATCTCTACAAGACCTTCAACTGAGCCAATTCGCATTTCACCTGTAATAATTTTGATAAGATACTTTGATTCGAGAGGAGACAAAGCAATAAGCAATCCTTTTAATATATTTTTTTTATTTTTATTTGAACCAGAACCAATTATGTTTGCTATCTTTTTAAATTGATGATACACATAACTTAATGATATACTCTCTTGTTGATTAAAAAGAGAAATAATATGTTTTTTAGATACTGCATATTCTGCCATTGCACCTATGTCTCCATGTTTTAGATGAATATTCTGAATATCTTTAATATCTAACATGGCAATTTCAGAAAGAGATTGCATAATAGTAGTGAACCCTATATTGAGTGTAGTCGTTGAGCCTATAGGAAATGCCCTTCCTGATAGGAATAAAACTGCAATAGATAAAGAGGTTTCATCAAGATTTGTTATATAGTTAGAAATAATATCTATTTTTTCATTTTTTTTAGTGGTAGATCTTATTTTTTCACATGTTTCTACAAAGTAGGAAAATTGATCATTTTTCTGATTTTTCATATCTATTGAATATCTATATATGTCATTTTAATGACATATACTTATTAAAGTAATTAATATATACAATATGATCTCACTATAGCTTTAATTATTCCTAATATTCAAACAATAAACAAAAAGTAATCTACTACTACTAATACTAATCAAGTAGAGTACGATAGTAAGGTTTCATTATTCAAGATCATGTTAAATACTTGAACAACAATTATTACTGCTATTACTATGGGATTGGACCGTTCTTCTATTGTTGTAGTTGATGACGAATCTGATTTAGTATTTATGTTTAAAGTAACGTTAGAGATGAACGGTTATAACGTTATAGGATTTACTAATCCAGTTGAAGCTCTTGAATATCTGGAAAAAAATCATGATAAATGTATTCTTTTAATAACTGATTATAAAATGCCAGAAATAAATGGATGCGAGTTAGGCAGAAAGATTAAAGAAATTGATGAAAAGATAAATGTAATCATAATAACTGCATATGAAAATATTATCGAGGATACAAACAATTTTGAAGTAATAAAGAAACCTATATCAACGATTAAATTATTAGAGGTAGTCGCAAACAACGTTGATCTCTAATAATAAAAGTATTTTTACAATATAATTTCACTTTACAATTATAAATAATTGAGTACTTTTTAGAAAAATTTCAAAGTATTATATGAAGTAAGAATGTCAATCAATAGAATTTAAGGTATTCAAATTTCCTTCTTCTTTTTTATAGCCCTGATACTAGTGTACACCAATAAACCTTGTAGTAAATATCCACCAATAATCAAAACTATAGTATTAAGTGGTTTTGAAAAAGTTATCATTCTATTAATATGAGCAGTAACAAGACTATTACCAATAATAATTAATAGTGCAAGGAATATACATACATAAAGTGGCTTATTATTACCTATTCCTTTTGCAATAAGAACAGCCAATATAATGAATGTTAATTCTAGTATCATTGCATTAATGATAAAATTTGTATTACCAAATGGTATACCTATGAGACCTATTACAATTATTGAAAATAAAATAATCAATACCTGATTTTTTGGATCCAAAGTAAGTATTCTTTCCTCTTGTATACCTAGGAATAAAATTTATTAAATTTAATTGTTACATTATTTTATACAAAATAGGTTATGAAAACTTTTAGGCCTGCCACTATTTCTAATTCTTTATTATATTCTATTTCTATTTCGATTAAGTAATCTTTAGATATATTTATTTTAGTAGTAAAAAAGAATATGATTTTAATTATCAGTTTATATTCTATAAACCGATAGCAGCAGCTCAGTAATTATATAAAAAATATGGCAGGTCTGTTATTTACTCTACTATTTGGAAATATAATACTCTGCCAGAAAAAAATAAGACTATTTTATAGTTTTTAAAATACCCATTTTCAAAAGTTTTGTCTAAAAAAGATATAAAAAATAACATATCATTTACAGAATCTATCGCAACTTAGTTTATTAACGGCTTTTCTTTATTGTTTATATAGATTGACTGTTGCTTCCATTCCTTTTAAAAACAATGGCTTAGCTTTCTTGATCGCCATAATAGCTGGGGTATTTGGATTTTGTGGTATAGGACACATCTATATTGGAAAGGTATTACGCGGTGTTCTAATAATGTTTATAGGTTGGATTCCGTTTGTAATCGGAATATTTGTATTTTTAACTGAGTTTATATCTCAAAATGATCCCATTATACAGGGTCTTGATTTATCTATGATCTTTGGAATAGCCTACGTTGTATTTTGGATAATTCAAGCTCTTGATGCAAACAGATTAGCAAAGAAATATAATAAATATTTAATGATTAATAATAAACCTCTATGGTAATCACAATGATAATATAAAAAAGTTTGTCAAAGGATGATTTCCATCTGTTGGTGTGTTGTAATTTAATGATCTATAATTCATTTATGAAACTGATAATCGATTCAAAATAAGATAGATCTGCTTTATGTATGAAATTTTATAGTGTGCTACTGCTATAGTTTACCAAGTATGAATATCGATAGGGGCTTTAGGTTGAAAATATAATAATATTTCGCTATTATTTTTTTATGACATATGTAGTCTTAAAGAATTGGTACTAGTTCTAGTAATCAAATTAGAAAAGATCCCCTCACCAAGATCCAGGAGACAATTAGAGAACATATTGACATTACTTCTCGATTGAGGTAAATATTAAATTAAATCTAACTATTATACTGACAGAAAGAACTCAAACGATTAACCAAATAAGGTTACTTATTAGAATCATTTATTGTTAAAACTTTTAAAATATATAATACAATACTTATACAACTATATTCAGAATAGTGACATTGATTGATCATAAAAAAAGAAGCATAAAATGTATATGATTAAACAAAGTATTGTAATAAGAAAAAAATAAAATGGTTGTTGTTGTTACTTTGGTTTATACTTCATTAAAGTATAAGCTATATCCTCTATATCTTCAAGATTACGTGTAAGTCTAGCAATTTGCAAGACATCTCTAATATCTTTGGTGTTAATATCATTCCAAACCACTTCTGCTATTCTTGTTGAAACTCTTTCGTCTAGATATTTGTACCTTGATTTTATTAAATTATTTGAAATAGTTAAAAATTCTTCCCAAGTATATTCAGGTAACTCCAGTTTCATAAACCGTGATTTTAATGGTTGAGTCAATTTAGTTAATTCATTACAAGTAGCAAAAATTTTTATATTCATTTTTTGTTGTCTGAAACCTTTAGTTCTTTCAGCTTTCATTTCATTTAAAATGCCTGTTTCCATTAAATTGTATAAGACAGTTTGATCTTTTTTAGTTAATTTATCAATTTCATCTATAAGAAGAAATTTAGTATTTGGATTGGAAAATAAAAAATCGACTATACCTATGCCGCTTGTTGCAGTAGAATCTATGAAATAGGAATTAGAAAGTTCTCTAGACATTTCTAATAAAAAAACTGTTTTTGAGGTAGCAGGAGGTCCTGTAAAAAGAATGTGGACCTGTTCTTTAGAGATTATACAACGCATTAAAAATTTTTTAATATCACTATATCCAACTATTGAATTAAATAATTTGTCCTCATAATTTTTATGAGCAAATAAACTAGAATCTAAATTTTTTTTATTTGTTGAGTTAGAAAATTTTTTAAAAATTGTTTTAAACAATAACCTTATGGTAAAATGTGATTTGTAATATTTAAAAATGTCGAAACAAAATTAGAGTATATATATTGATTTTTAAATACAAGTTGAATATTATTTACCTTAATAAAGACGGTTATCAAAAATAATAATGTTAAGAAACCTCCAAAACTGAGCTTTTCAGCCAGATTTGTATCATTTATAGGTATTTAAAACTATGATATCTGCTTCATAGCCTGGAAGAATCGATTACGACGGTAAATAGTATTCTAGGTTTAATTAACAGATTCAATTGAAAAGAGATAAAATACAAATATATTTTATGATGATAGAAAGCATATATGGCAAGACTAGTAAGAAAGGAAGATAGAGGACCTATGGAGGTAAAAGTAGGAAATGAAAGCAAGTGGATTTGTATGTGTGGACTAAGTAGTAATCAACCATTTTGTGATGGATCACACAAGAAAACTAAAGATGAACAAGAGGGAAAAGTTTACCAATATAATCCTGATGGAACAAGAATAGAAATCTAATAAAATACAATTTATACATAAAATCAGTTTTTTAATATAGTCATAGATGAAATTCATTCCTTTATACACATATTTTATATATATATATTTTTATAATATATCCAATTTATTAGGAACAAATAATCCAATTTATCAATAATAAATAAATAATAAAAAAACATAATAATAAGACAAAAAATAGATTTTTTATTTCTTTACAAGTATTCTTATTGTTACTATTTCATTTCTTCTATATCGAATGAATATTACATATAAAATGATTTTTCAGAAATTTTATTCCTTATTTTAGAAATTATATTATATTTCACATGTCATATAATAGTTGGCTTAAACCTACAATGATCTTTGTTCATATTATTAAAATTTAATTTCTATCCTTGTTATTCTTTCGGTTTACTCCAATACAATTTGTTTGGAATAGCACATTTTTTACATTTAATTGTAAATTTCACATAATCCTTCCAGTTCAAAACTTTTCTATCTACGATTGTATGAATCCGATCAGGTTGCGAAACAACCATATCTGCTCCACAATTTCTACACGTGATAACACTCATTAAATAATTTTTTGGTTTTCTAACTATCTAAATTTTGTTGTTTAAATGTAATTGAAAAATAAAACTAGATAGATTCAATAATTTACGAGAATTGAATTGCTTAAAACATGTGGTTAATAGTAAATCATACTAATCTACAATACATCTAGATTGGTTAGTGTTATTTCTCTTAAATAATTAACCTATTGTAAGCTTGAGCTCTTTATAAACAAACATCAGATAAAACTTCAAAGTATCGACATAGTGCGGAACCTGATTACATCAGGCAGAAAAAGGAGTTAATAGGTATTAAAAGGCTCTTTTCCAATTTAAAATTTTTCGGCGCCGAAAAGTTACTGCCGATAATGAAAATATCGATTAATGATTATTTATAAATAAAAACAAAGGAATTGAGACGCAAAAATAAAAATAAATGAATGAAGTAACGAAATCTCTCTAGATCTCATTTTCTTTGTCGAATCTCCTATTGATTATTTAATTAGTTTAACTTAACATTTTCTGAATATTACAAAAATCGTATGAAAAGTAGGAAAGAAATACACGCTTTTACTTTTGACGTAATTAGTAAAATAATTCTACAAATATCTATGAGCTATTAAATTCAATAATAAATAGGGAATTTAATAGGTGTATGATTATTTGTAATCATGAAGTTTTATTTATAATTATAATAAAGACACTACCATTTATTATTAGTATTTGTATTTCATTACATGTAGTTTTAATTTATAATTCAATTACCGTTCCTTTAAATCTAAATAAATAAAAAACTGAGAAATATATGCAATAAGCCTAAGAATATGATGCAATAATAAAGTAGTATGATTAAGGATATTAATGCATATCACGTTAAATGGTTATGCATATTTATGGGTATTGGTTTTATAACAGCATTTACTCTGCCCTATCCTATATCAATCCTACTGGGCTTTGGAGCAGTAGTGACAACAAATTTTATTAAAAACCGATTAAAATTATGCTACAATGATAAAAAAAGTAAATTAATAAGACCTAGTTTAATAATTTCATTATTACTCTTTGACCCTACACAATTTCATGAATCTATAATATATGTATGCTCTAAATGTAATAATGTACATAATAGCCGTTTATGCCCAAGATGTAAGTCACTAATGAAAAAAGTCCTATAATATTGAATATATAATTTATCGATAAACCATTAAAACACAAAAATTTTTCTTAAATATTATATTCCGTCAATGAATAACATGGAGAATTAATTAATAATTATATTATAAATTTCTATTAGTGAATATTAATCAATTTCAAAAAGTATATTCACATTATATTTATTATTAGAATTTTATTTAAAACAATAATAAAAAAAGATATTAATTAATAATTAATTTTCATAGAAAAAATAAAAAATTTATAATTTATGTGTTAACATTTTCTTTTTTTGTCTTCTTTGAAAGCCAAGAATAATGTGAAATACTATTTTATTCTAATACTGTTCCTATTACAACTGTTAATAAAATCCTATTTTTTAATAACATATACATTCCATTATAAAAGATACTGTAATAAGCTTGTATAGACAAATCTTTCATAGTTAGAAGCCTTTTTTACTTTTATCATTCTCTGTTTCAATTATCTTAGATTAACAAATGTTTCAATGATATATAAAAGAAACATAAAATATTAAAAGATTGTTGAATTTATATAACCTATGACATCAGTATACATTGGATTACCTAAAAAATTATAAAATATAAAATAAACAAGTAAGAATAATCTATCTAGGAAATTATCTATTAACAAGTTATTTATTACTCCTGATATAAAAGATATTATGACATTAGCAAATAATGGTGAATATATTGGTAATTGTAAATTTTGTCAAGATCATTTATCTCTCAATTATATATCTTGTTTTAAAACTTCCCTTGAAACTGATTTTTGCTTCTGTAGTTTAGGACATTATTGGACAGATAAAGATACTTCTGAACAGCCACAAACCATTACAAATGTTGAGTTAAGTGATCTTACCAAGGTAGAATCATATCAGGACAAACCATTTAACCGAGATAAACCATTTAACAGAGACAGAGACAGGGACCGACCTCCATTTAACCGAGATAAACCATTTAACAGAGACAGGGACCGACCTCCATTTAACCGAGATAAACCATTTAACAGAGACAAGAAAGAG
>JAATVK010000273.1 GCA_014523485.1 Nitrososphaerales archaeon TH5894 | reverse complement strand
TTTGCAGTAGTTCTACGTTTTCGTCTAATTTCAAAAAAATCACCAGTAGAAACTGCTAAAGAATCCATGGTATCATAATCAATTAGTGCTATACCTATACCAACATCCCGGGTATAAGCTTCCAGCACTTTTAGGGACGTATTATTTATAGCTCCTCCTCCACTACCTCCAGTGCTGTTGCTGCTGCCACCGCCACCACCACTACCACCAGTATTGTTGCCACTACTAGTACTATTGCTATTATTATTACTACTGCCACTACTACTATTACTAGGCAAACTACTGTTCACTTGTATACCTTAGGTAAATTGACTACATATACTTTGTTTCTCGTAAGATTAAATGAATATGAAAAAAGCTGAGAAATTAATTGCAATCATCTAATTAAAATATTTAAAATATAATTTAGTTAAAGTTTTATTTAATAATAAATTAAAGCATTTTTATTGGATACATTACACGTTTTATATATTATTTTATTAACATTTTGGTTCTCTACTATTCCTGTTGCATTCCTTACCCTGACACGTTTTATCAGAAACAGGAAGATATTTGTTGAAAAAGATATGCGTAGAATTCATAATGATCCTATTATTATTTTTCAGATTACAACTAAATCTGCAACTAAAATAAGGGTTGTAGAAAGAGGAATTTATTCAATTATCAATGCAGCTATAAAAATCAATTATTCTAATTATAAAATTTCAATTGTAACTGAAGACGAAAATGATAAACAAAAATTCGATCATTTAAAGAATTGTGAAATAGTTATGGTAGATAAAAAATATAATACAAATGCTGTTAAAAAATCCAGAGCCCTACAATTTGCGGTGGAAAACAGGAGAAAAAATGGAGAAGATACCAGCAAATTTTGGATATTTCATATGGATGATGAAAGCTATGTTACTAATCAAACTTTACTATCATTATTAAAATTTATTAGAGAAGGTAATGGAATTGCGTCGGAGGGCCCTATTGTATATCCATTGAAATTCGAACTAGCTAATCCAATTACAGCATTAGCAGAATCAGTCAGACCATTTGGATGTTATGATTGTGTATCTCAAATGAAGAATCCTCCTCCAATTCATATGCATGGAAGCAATCTGCTCGTTCGCTCTGATGCTGAGGATTTAATAGGATGGAATTTTGGTTCAACTTTAGCAGAAGACCAGATTTTCGGTTATAAACTATATGAGAAATATGGGAAAAAAGCATTGGGTTGGCATGGTGGGATTTTATTAGAACAGCCTCCTCTAAATATTAAAGATCACTTCATGCAAAGAAGAAGATGGATCCTAGGATCATTGCAGAATATTAACAAATTTCCATTCTGGCATAGGTTCAAAATTGCTTTTAAGTTGACTAGTTATTTTATGGGTTTCATTTCAGGAATAGCTTCGGCAATAGTATATGTAATAACATTTATGTCAATGCTACCTACATCTATTCAGATACTAGTTGATCAAAATACATCTAATCCAATGATTTGGGCGCAATATATCATTTCTTCATTTTTTCCATCATCTTTTCCTGAAATTACTTTAAAAATAAATGAAATGGCAAGTAATAGCATTATTTATCCTATTGATTTAGGTCCTGTTTCTGTTCTTCTGCTATTCCCGTATATAATGTGGTTATTATCTTACCAGATAGGACTTTTCCTAAACTTGAAACATACCAAAAAATATCCTTTATCAAAGAAAATAATTTTACATATCCAAGCAGTATTTCTATCTTTAGTATTAGGCATTCTAGAAACCTTTCCTGCATTTTATTCTATTATTGAATATTATTGGAGAAATAGGATGAACGCTCTTAAGAAAATTCATAATTACGATTTTTATGTAATAAATAAATAACAAAATATAGAAAAATAACTATATTAATATATATTAGTAATAATTGAATTTCATAAGAGTTAATCATAAACTTATAGAATCAAAAAAAAATACACTAATAATATTCTATTTTAGCGTATCCATCATGTTGTTAATAACTTCATACAGTGGATACCTAAGTGCAACAAATTTTATAACAACAGGAAAAATAGTAATAGGCGATGTCTTAGTAGAGACTGAATTTCCATTCAAAGGCACTATTAAATTAGTCACCTATTTGATGGTTTTTTCATTGATATCTTGGTTCACGGCAATGAAAATTTATGAGAATAGTATTCGAAATCTCACAGTTAGAATAAAAACTTTTATTCAGATAATTAGTATAATTGCTGCTACAATAACAATTTATGAGTTAATTTATAATTTCATAGTATGGAATTCCCTTATTACTAGTAACCTTTTTGATAATATTTTTGATCCTAATAATGAAAAAATAAATTATCCAATGCCTGACACTCCATGGAATTTATACTTTGCAACTCAAATGCTTTTGGCTGCAGTTATAATAACTTTTCATAGCTATTATGTTATGACAAAATCAAAAAAATATTAATGGAACAACTTTTACTGAGTATCTGATTAAATATTATATTATAATTACATTTATAACTTTAGATTATATAATGTTTTTAATGAATGATTCGATCTCTTATACTTCGGAAACGTCAGGTCATAAAATTAAAAAAACAAATAAAACATCTATTATTATATATGGACAGTTCCTTATTATTTCATTTTTGTTTACTATTTTATATTTTCATACTGATGTATATGCACAAATATCAACTATAGGAGCTGATCAGAATGTTAAAATAATAAAAGATCCAGAAAAAGAAGTTCCATCCTTAGTGATGAGTTTTGGTGAAAAAGAAGTTGAAATGGATCCCTTTATGTACTCTCACATTAATTTTATAAATAATACAAAGGGATCACTATTAAATGAATCCCAAGACAATATTGTGACCAAGATAGGAGCTGCCAAATTACATGAGACACGAAGTGATATCGAGACAAGTCTGACTTTAAAACAGGGAGATAAAATATCACTATCTTATGAAAAACAACCTTTGACAATTAAGGCATATTTGGTAGATTACGACACAGAAGATGAGAATGAGATATATCCAATGAAACAAATAGACCTGTCAACTTTTAGTATTCCAAACAATTCTCCACCTGGCTTAAAAAGTTTAGAAGTAAGATCCTTTTATGATAATAATGAAGAAATAACATACACTACTTCCGTATTTGTTGAAAAAAGTAATCCAGTAATATCTACTCAAACTGAAGATGATGATCAGGAAGAGCAAAATAATGATAATTAAATATGATGAAACTACTGAAATTAAATTTGTTTAAATTCCTAAATTTAGTTATATTTACATAGACATCTGAATACCATCTTCCATATAACGTTATTACATAACTAATTTACCTAATAGATGTAAAATGATTGTAAGAATAAAATCCTTAAAGAGAAAATTAAATTAATCTTGTTTTTCATTTCACTATATAAGAATCCTAATAAAAAATATATTGTAAATGTAAAATTAATTTTGAGTAATAAAAAGATGAAATATTTAAAATATGAAATATTAAATAAATGATGAGTAATTCTATATACAAAAAAAATATATTTTCAGATGAATCATTTTCTTATCAATTTCTAATATTATAGAAAATATCAAACACCATGGTAATAATTGTAGTAATTGGAAGTCTAAATAAAAGTGAAAGTGTCTATAAATATTTTTTATAAAATT
>JAATVK010000272.1 GCA_014523485.1 Nitrososphaerales archaeon TH5894 | reverse complement strand
TTTTGCAAGCATGTTAGCATCTAAATTATTTTTTTTTAGATCTTCTTTTCTAGTAGATGTAATATATTTTTTAAATTCTTTCTCTGGATCTTCTATTAAATATTCTATAAATGTATCATCTTGTTTAATTTGTTTAATAACAGTATCATCATAATATTTTGGTGTTTCTAGAATAAATTCTACTATGTTATACTCATTGCTATTTAATGTTATTTTATTTAAATAAGATGATATTTCATGGATATTATAAAATGAACCATAGCTTCTATTACCTTGTATAGTTATTTTAACTCTAGCAGAGGTTTGATAATCATAAGGTGTATTGAGTTCATTTTTCTCAAATACCTTTTTAATACGATCGATAATTTTAGAATTATTATCATCTGGATAAATTTCTACATGATCACTTACTATTTTTCTCTGTTGAGGTAAAAGTTTTTGAATTACTTTAATTTTAGATTTAGAAGAAGAAGAAGAAGAAGAATCATCAATATCTATAACCAAATAACCTTTTTGATAAGTTTCTTCATTAAAACTCCACAATTCTATCGAGCCAGCATACCATGCATTATCACTGATTTGTTGCATCTTATGATTATCTCCAAGTCCAATATAATCATAATCTCCCATCAAAAAATTGCTGTTTAGTGTATGATTTTCTATCATTCCATGAGCTAAAAATATGTTTATCATACCAGGATTAATATTATTGTTTTGTATGTGGACCCAATCTTCATATTTTAATAATAATTGTGGTAAGTCATTGGATTCTAATGATGGATGTGCGTGAATTCTTAAATTCAAAGTTGGGAAGTCTTTGAATAAAGGTTGTTGATTTCTTATACTATCTCTTATATCAAAATACGTAAAAAGATATACATTATCAAACAAAACTGTGTATTCAGTTATTGGCGAAATTCTATATTGCATATAACGACCATGATTTCCATCAATTATAACAATGGGAATATTATTTTCATGTAGTTTTTTGAATGTCTCTGCAGCTACTTTTCTTGCAAATTCTAGTGGTGGTGAAGGATCAGTTCCTGATGGAGTGTCAAAAAAATCTCCGCTATGAATTATGATATCAGGTTTTTCATCTTTATCAAGATTTATTATTTCTTCTATAAATCTTCTCCAAGAGTTATAAAAATCGTCTTCTATTGGTTTTATCTCTTGATTAATAATTGAAGCTCTTGTTCTTTTTGGCCTCTTTCCAAGATGGGTATCAGAAATATGAATTATTCTCATTTTTAGCAAAATTTAATTTTAAATAATAAAATATTAAAATTACAAATGAAAATAATATAACAATTAAAAATCATAATTATCCTGAGTATAAGTTAAACTATTTGGTATACTCTTTTTTGTATATGAAAGTAATTTATTTTCTTCTACAAATGTCTCTGATGAATTAAAGACATTTAAAAAAAGTGGAGTTCCAGCAAAAGAAAGAGGAGATACTGGTCCTTGGCTCATAAAAGAATATTTTCTGGATTTAGTACTAAATGAAGTTGCAGGATCAGTAAATGATTGATATAGTTTAAGTGCATTATGATCAGATACTAATTCTCTTAGAGTAGCTAAATCACTTCCTATTGATAAACCAAAACCACAGAACATTATTCTTAATTGTTGAAGAATATCCTTATGTACACTTGAAATTGAGGTACTTATAAACATCCATCCTAACCCATATTTTCTAGTTGTTCTCACTGCGTCCAAGAGAGTAAGTCTTAGATTTTCAAGGTCGGAGTTTTCATATTTTTCTCTTCTTGCAAATCTATGTGCCTCATCAAGTATAACTAAAGTATTTAGTGAAGTATTTTGTTGCCAACTTCTTTCTCCTAAATTTATCAAACCGTACAAAATTCTTTTTAGAATTAATGCTTGTATAGTTTCATTCCAATAATCCAGTTTTAGATGATGAGCACTTTGTAATGATAGATCTACTATAACTAAAGGTTTTTCATCACTTGTAAATCTTTTTAGTAGAGAGTCTACAGTTTGTGCTCCCGGTCTATAATGAAATAGTTGACAAATCGGTTTCCAAAATCTTTCATATAAATAATTTTCATCGATTTCTGAAAGAACTATATTTAGTCTTGCTCTTGGTTCAGCAGTAGAATATATTAATAGTTGAATATTAGGATTACGCAAGATATTAAGTACTTGTTGGAATGATTCCAATTCAATAAGATTGGTTAGACTTATGTGTAACCTATTTTTTAGTTCATTTATTAAAATAGTAACTGCATCGCGTTTATTTTCTCCTTTAACAGACAGATTTGGGAAAAATGAAGATTCATATAAGATTTCTTCGAATAATTCCCATCTATCTAAGATTAAATTTCTTATATTTACTATTTCAAATTTCTTTCCTAATGAATTTAATATTTCTTTAATATTTAAATTAAAACCATTATTTTTTGATTGATAACTCAATCCACTAGCATTATCAAATATTGCATCTTTAGAAAATTCACCTACTGGATCAAATACAAAAAGACCCATTTCAGGATACTTGGCATATGCCATTAGAATCATCTTTGCTAAAGTTGACTTACCAGAACCTGTTGTACCAAATATACCTAAATGATATGCTTCCCCTGCACCTTCAATTCCATCTCCAAAATGTTTAAACCACATCGGTAATTTAGTTTGTGATCCATATACATATCCTAAATAAAAGATTTTGTCTAAATGTTTTTCGAGTAATGAATTTAGTATATTATCATTTGTTACATGTATATATGTTCCTGTAGCAGGTACAGTCCCTAATAAACTGGTATCAAAA
>JAATVK010000271.1 GCA_014523485.1 Nitrososphaerales archaeon TH5894 | reverse complement strand
GCTGCAATTACCTCATACCTGCTGCGATTTTTCATCTTTATATAATAAAGTTGTTATTTAATATAATGAGTACGATACTATTAAATAGAAGATTATCTTGCATTAAACATAAACAATTTATTTCCTTTTCTAATTTGAAGTAATTTATATAAAAAAAAAATAGTATTTATTTCACTTTATAAATTTTATAGCTACAAATTATTTACTCTAGTGATAATTTACTAATTTACTATACTTTTTTTAATTACAGATATGAATGTCATAATTTTTTTAATTTGTTATTTTGGGTAAACCATTTAACAAATTTATCTAAAGCAATTCTTCTATGAGATAATTCATTCTTTTTATTCGTTTTATTTAATTTAGCAAATGTTTTATTTTCGTTATTATCATGTGTATTCCAAGGAATAAAAATAGGATCGTAACCCCAGCCATCATCTGTTATTGTTGATGATATATTTCCATTAATCTGACCGGAAAAGGCTTTTGCAATATTTCCATTGCTGTATACAATAATTGATTTAAAAAATGCAGATCTATCTTTATTTCCTTCTAAAAGACGTAGGATACCTCTATTACCTATTGATCTAAATACATAGGATGAATATTGTCCTGGAAAACCATTTAATGAGTTAATAAATAATCCATCATCCTCTATTATTATAGGTCTTTGTACCATATTATATGCAGATTTTGCTTTCTCTATGGCAATTTTTTCTATTTTATCGTCTTGTATTTCGATAAGATTTTGCTTATAAAAATTAAAGTTTAGATCTGTGATTCTATTTTGTAATATGGATTTTATTTCATTGTATTTATGAATATTAGTACTTACAAAAAATATTGCATTCATTTGAATTTTATTATCGTAAATCTTATTTAATAGATTACAGACAACAAAACGATTTTCTATCTTCTGTACCTTATTTTATTAAACAACTCTTGCATATCTTCCTCTTGCTTCGATATCTTTGACTACTTTTAAAATTCGGTTAAAATTTTTATTAGTAACCAATGCATATCCTTCCAAAAAGCTTTCGTATGTTTCCTCAAAAATATGTATATGTGCACTACTTAAAATTTCTTTTATTATCCTAATATCAGTAGCCATGTCCTCGATTCTCTCCGAGTAAAAAGAAAGACCAAAATCGATTAAATAAAGATCCTCCTTACGCTTTATAAAATTTGAAGTAGTCAAATCTCCATGTATTATATTTTTATTATGAAGAGTAGAAACATATTTACCTATTTTAAATGCGATTTCCTTCGAAAGTATATCTTTTACATTCTCCCCATCAATATATTCCATTATAATTTCAGCACGTTTTGGATCAACAAAATATAGAAAAGGAGTTTTTATTCCTATTTTCTTTACATCATGTAACATATTAGCTTCATGTATAGTCCTCCGTCTTCTTATTAAATTGTCCAATGTTATATTTCTATATTTTTTAGGATTTCTTAATTTTGAAATCGCCATTTTTTTATACCATGATATTAAAAAGACATCCGCTTCTGCTCCTCTTTTTATAATTCCATAATGCAATGATAATATATCGATCTAATAAGAATAAAAATGTGAGTTCTATACAACCAAGAAAGGGTGAAAAACTAATTCTTCAGGAGGATTGTTCTGAAGATCACTTAAAGAATGGATTATTAACATTGACAAATCAAAGATTACTTTTTGAAAAAACTGAAGGGACTCTAGCAACTCTTTCCAAACGAACAGAGGAGTTATTACTTGATATTCCTTTAGTAGAAATTAAGGCATCAAAACCAGAAGGATTTGTTATAAAAAAAGTAGTGGTTATAACAATACAAAATGATATCTATAAATTTGGTGTGTTCAATAATTCTAAATGGGTAAAAGAGATAGAAAAATCTAAATCCAACATACAATGATTTCTAACTATATTGTAAGAAACTTTTTTCTCTATCTCCAGTTTACTTCTACTTTGTCTAATCTCCATGACTGATTTATCAATGCATTTTGAACTTTGACTGCTCTACCTGAGGCAACCTTCTCACATATAGCTGTCCATGCAATTTGAGCTCCATTATCACCTGAAAAGTGTAGAGGACAGGTATACAATGTTGCTTTTTGCCTTTTAGAGGCTATTTTTAACATCGTAGAAAGACGGTTATTTGCAGAAACTCCTCCTACTATCAAAACTTCTTTTTTTTCTGTAAAAGCTAATGCTCTTTCAACAACTTCGGTTAACATTGCAAATGCAGTTTCCTGAAGTGAAAAACAAATGTCAAATTTATCATATTTATTCTCTATCAATTTTTTAGCCGCAGTTAAGATACCAGAAAATGAAACATCATTACCTTTTACAATATAGGGTAAATGATAATATTTTTTTGAAGACTGGCTTGCATATTTTTCAATTTTATTTCCACAAGGGGAAGCAAAACCTAAAAATCTTCCAAATTGATCTAATAATTGTCCAATTGTGATATCTTGGGTTTCGCCAAATACTCTCCATTTTTTATTTGAAAATGCTAATACCATGGTATGGCCCCCAGACACTAATAAAACGAGAGGATCCCGACATTCTGTAAGCATCATACCTAATTCGATATGCCCTAAAGCATGATTTACTGGTATTAATGGGATATTATAAAATGATGATAACGCTCTGGCAATAACCGCGCCAACTCTAAGACAAGGTCCCAACCCAGGACCTGCCGAATATGAAATTAAGTCTATTTCTTTGGGCTTTAAATTAGCTTGGATTAATACTTCCCTCAAAATATTAGGAGACTTATCCAAATGATGTCTAGAAGCCTCCCGTGGGTGTATACCTGCTCCATCAGGAGGTTTATACACAGTTCTTGACTCTGATATTATTTTACCTTTTTTCTTAAACAGATCAAATTGAATTACTGAACATCCAAAAGTATGAGCAGTACTTTCGATTCCCAGACAAAAAATATTATCCTCTTTTATATTATTTTTCATAATTTATCCTCTACTAGTGGTAGAGACTATTTTTATTACATCATTATGCTTCAATTCGTAATCTGCTCCAATTCTTTGTTTATTTCTTACATCAATAGCGAACATAAATCCTTTTGCTAAATCGTCATGAATATTTATGGCCAAATCTTTTGCTGTTGATCCTTTTCGTAATAAAAGTGCATTCGGAAGGACATTTCCCTTTTTATCAGATAATTTTATTTCGTCTTCAACTGGATAAACTATGATTAGATTTAGTAAGTTGAAACATACTGTGTTTATAGCTTCCTGAACTCCAGTAGATCCATATTTGTCTAATACAGATCTTATTATTAATAATGCTTTTTTTTGTTGTTCATTTAAGAGATCTTTATCTTTTAACTCAAAATTAGAGTCTCCTGGAAGATAATACCATAAACCTTTTTTTGCCCCTTTCCTAAGAACTAATTCACCTTCTGAGGCACATGGGATTACTATATTATTCTGCTGTTTTATTTTTTTTATATTCTCTTGGGAAGAAGAAACATCCGCTTTATTAGCTAATATTAGTAAAGGCTTTGAATTTTTTCTTATTAATCTTACAAACTCTAATAAATCATCTTGAGTCCATTCATCAGGATTTTTATTAATCAATCCTATAGTAGTCAATGCATTTGAAATTGTATCACTACTGACAGATAATCCAGAGAGTCTTTTTGTTAGTATTTGCTCAAGTTTCAATTTTTGATTTGTCATTTCCCTGGAAGTTTTATTCCAATCTCTGTTAACAATGGAAAGAAGCCATTGATCAAATTCTTCTTCGACAAACTTAATATCAAAGAGAGGATCACCCTGAGACTTTTCAACAACTTTACCCTCAGGGTCAGTTGAACCCGATGCGTCGACTACATGGATTAATGCATCTGCTTGTCTTGCATCATCTAGAAATTTATTTCCCAAACCTTTTCCTAAATGAGCACCAGGAACTAGTCCTGCAATGTCTATTAATTTAATAGGTACAAACCTATTTCCATCTATACATATTGAATGTTGTGGATTATCTTGAACTCCAAATTCCCTACATACACATTTTTCTCTAACATAACTTATACCTAGGTTAGGGTGGATAGTAGTAAAAGGATAGTTTGCGGAAGGAACGGATAGATCAGTAGCAGAATTGAAAAAAGTAGATTTACCAACATTAGCTTTTCCGATAACTCCTATAATCATAATAATATTAAGTCATAATAGCACTATTAGTATTTTTTATTTTTTTATTATAATTTAAGAATCACTGCCGTCTGCGAATAAATTTTAATTCAAACTTTTATCTTATAAAATTTTTATATATTTAATACAACCTCTTTATAAAAGTTATAGGACCTTGGCTGGGATAGTGGCAATTTATGATTTTGATGCTAAAAGAGAATCTACAGGTGAGGTCCTTTTTTATCTTGTAAGCTCAATGCGGATGGTTCAACATAGAGGAAAGGCATATTGGAAGATGATGGTGGGGGAAAGAGTTTTAGAAAGTAAAGGATCCATTCCATCAAATGAAGTTTTATCAAGATTAATAAAAAGAAAGAAATTACTTGGTTCCAATGCTATTGGTTATCTTTCCAAACGTGCTCCATTATTTCCCAGTATGGATTCTATCAAAATTGCGTTAGACGGTTTTCTGGTTGATACTGAAAAGTTATATCTTCATCCATATATAGGATCTGCAAAAGATGCAGACCCCTTATTTCAGATATATTCCATATTTATTAAATTAATAGATGAGAAAAAAGATAATAGTCGTGCCGCAGAATTTTTGGATAGACACCTGAGAGGAAATCTCA
Source organism: Nitrososphaerales archaeon TH5894 (assembly GCA_014523485.1). Taxonomy (GTDB): domain Archaea; phylum Thermoproteota; class Nitrososphaeria; order Nitrososphaerales; family Nitrososphaeraceae; genus TH1177. Next base: position 10,940 of record JAATVK010000271.1, on the reverse strand, counting down.
TTCTAAAAGTAAAAGATTCAATTTTTGTTTTTCGAAATAGTACCGGATTTAAACCATTAATAATGGCATTGGCACCAGATAAGGCTTTAGTAATTTTTTCATCAGAAAATTCCTTGAAAATTTCTTTTTCTAATTTTACATATAGCGACGTAAAAATGGGGCAATTGCTTAAAATTACTAGCCAAAATCACATACAAGAATTAACAATTCTCGAAAGAAATAAAATGTTAATGGACCCTTTTGAATTTATTAGAGAATCTCACGTAACAAGCACCTTTAACAATAAGAGTATCTATACAATAAGAAGAAATATTGGAAAAATTCAAGCCAATTATCTATCAAAATATATGGATCTAGATACCGTATATGCTGAACCTGATTATACTAGACCCATGGCTCTTGGAATAGGAATAGAATTACAAAAATCTATTTTAAATTTTGAAATCTCTGAAGGAGTAATCAAAGATAGATATGATGACTCAGATCATATGATTGATTTTTCAGAGGAGGTAAGTAAAAATAAATTGCTTACTACCGGAAAATCCCTGAAATTCATTTTAGAAAATATTACTAAGAATAAAAAAGTGGCTTCAATTCAAGGAACTATTCAAACAGGTAGTACTGCCAAAGAAACAATTTATTATTTAAATAGAAGCGGAGTAAAAAAAATAGATGTAATAGTTAGTTATGTTCCTACTATTGATGGACGACAAGTTGGTTTATATACTTCTAATAGAGACTTTATTGCTAATAAATATATGGGAAAAGTTACCTCTATAGAGAAACTTAATGCTTACATTGCTGATGAACTTGTATGTGAAAAAACGTTTTATAATTCGCCCTATTTATTGGCGAAAGGAATAGGCGTTTCAGAAAATAATTTATGGTTTCCAGAATGGATCAGGTTCCTTGACTACGAATAATAAAAGAATTACTATTGACGTAGAACTTAACAGTTTATTACAAACACTCCCTAAAAAGTCCAAAATTATTTTAAGTAATATTACATATGATAATAATTATTTTATAAAAAAAATAGAATTATTGTTATATAATACAAATAATCATAAAATACTCGGAGATTATTCAATTTTAGTTATTATCATCGAAACAAATCAGGGAACTGTGATAATGAAATATGATGAAGGATATCGTGGGAATGATGCTTTTGATAACGCAATAGAAATGTTAACACAATTTAATGGGGTGTCATCCTTAATTAATAGAGCATTAATTGAATTAAATAGCATTTAATTTTTTTATGTTATTCCTCTAAAATTACGGTAGATAATGAAATAAATCTGATAACCGGTTTATTCTAATTGGCCAATTAAAACTTCTATTCCAGGGTTGATCAAATAAAATCCCTTTCTTTGGAAATTTTATATCAACTATATTTTGAGGTGCATCATCAATTAAAATATCAAAGGGATAAATACTCTTTGGAATAGAATCAAAAACGCATATTAGATCATCGCAGTCTATATTATTAGTTTCTAACCAATTAGAGACATAAGGAAGAGTTTTTCTATCCCTTCTTGTTAGAATAGATATTCTATAATTTTGAGTTTTTAGTTTCTCTATTATATTTCCAATCCTATTTTGAGTAGGAGGAATATCCTTCCACCTATAGATCCATACATCTGAAAATAATGAATTACTTTCAGTTTCAGTTATTGGTAAAATAGTATGAATATCCCAAGCAATAATATCTTCTTTTATTATATTAGAATCCTTTAGTCTATTATATTCATCAACCCATGTCACTACGACATCTGCTAAAACCGAGTCTAAATCAATAGCAAGAGTTTTACTCAATCTAATAGTATAAGTGTTAAGATACTATATGTAAAAGTAATTGTATTTTTTTTATTTAGTAATTACAATAGTTCATACATATTAATCAAAATATAAATAAGTTTAATATGTATTTTAATTAATGAGTTGTTCAGACGAATACGTTTATCATAATACACAAAATAATTTGATAAATATTACTCCTAGTTTACAAGCAAAACTTCGTAAGGCAAAGTACGGTGTATTTAACCATTCTGCAGTGGAATTGTGCCATTGGACCAAAAAATCATTCTATGATGAAGGTAATTGTTATAAACACAAATTCTATGGTATATCTACTCATAGGTGTATGGAAATGACTCCCACTGCAATGAATTGTGAAAATAGATGTATATATTGTTGGCGTCCAACAGAATTTTATGATACATTACAAATGCCTGAGCATTTAGTTGACGAACCAGATGCAATTATACATCAACTATTGAAAGAAAGAGAAAGATTAATTATGGGATTTTATGGTAATGATAAATCTAATAAGAAAAAACTAGATGAATCATTATTTCCGGCTCATTATGCAATTTCTTTATCTGGCGAACCAACAATGTATCCTAAACTTCCAAATTTAATTAAATATCTTAAATCATTAAAGAATACAAAGTCTGTATTTTTGGTAACAAATGGCCAGGAACCAGAAATGATTAATCGTCTAATAAAGGAAGATGCTTTACCAACTCAATTATATTTGTCTACAAATGCATCAAATAGAAAAATGTTTTATCGAATAAACAGACCTAAATATAAAGATGCTTGGGATAGATGGCTTACAACATTAAATATTCTTTCTCAAATTAATACAAGAACGGTTTTAAGAATCACCCTTATTCGTAACTATAATTCTGATTTAAATAATATCCCTGAATTTGTAAATATAATTAATAAGGCTAGTCCACATTTTATCGAAGTTAAATCATATATGCATATAGGCATGTCAACCAATAGGCTAGAGCATAACAATATGCTTGATGTTAAAGAGGTAAGAGAATTTACTAATACTCTTCAAAGAAACTTGCAAGATTATAAAATCATGGATGAAAGTGAAATTTCTCGAATAGTAGTTCTGCAAAATCAAAAGAGATATACTAACAGATGGATAAAAGAATATTTTGAACCTAATATCAAACTTTGAGTTAAACCTTACCTCCTATTGTATAATTTTATATACAATTGGTTACCACAATTAAGGTCATATTATGGGTCATATTATCTTGTTTGTCTTATATACTTATTTATGAATACTATATTCTATCTAATAAATAATTCATGTAGGCGTTCATTTTTTTATTTTTCTTTTCTGATGATTCTTTTTAAAAGGTCATAAATTACAGGCAATTCTAGATAGTCTATTAGTATTGCAATCCAAGCAAAATACTCGGGCATATATATTAAATCAGATCCTACAAAAGTTGAATAAACAACCTCATCGGTAATCCAAAAGATATGGATTGATTGGATTGACAATAATATTAATAGAATGGTGTTTTTAATTCTTTTTTCTTTTTCGTTTTTATCAAATGTTATAGCAAAAAAGTAATATATTATACCTGAAACTAAAGCTGGAATTTCTATATAGTCGATTATTATAAATAACAAAATAAAATCAGATAGTCCTACAAAATAATCTATTCCTGTAAGACGATATATTACAACATCTGTAGTAAGCCAATAGAGATGTAATAATTGTAATGAGATTAATATGAATGAGATTTTTAAACTAATATTTTGATATCGGAGGTAAAAATTAATAAATTTTTTAAACACTATAAATCAATTTTTCATAGTTTTTATTATTATTATTTTTTACCTATAAAGTCCTATTCTAGTTAAGATTTCATAAAATAACCATTATTAATATTAAATTTAGAAAAAATGGAGAGGTTCATTTAAAAGTAAATATTCGACAATTATGATAATCATATAATATTGAAAGGATTGGATACAGGTGAATTAATGAAAATTGGACTAGATTTAGCTGGATGGAAAAAAATACCATATGATAGCGCAATTCATGTAAAGGGTAATAATATAAAAAAGGTTTTTGTTTCCATTGATGTGAGTACCTTTGATATTTATTTCGCTAAAAATCTTGGTTGTGATTGTGTCTTAACACATCATCCCATCGGACGATCAGCGATTTCATTTCATAAAGTTTTTGATAGACATGTAGAATATATGGTGGAAAAAGGTATCAAAAAAAAATTAGCAATTTCATTGGTTAAAGATTTAAAATATAAGGCCTATTTAAAATCTCATTCTTTAATTTACAATGATGTGATTAGCATTGCAAAAAGACTCAATATGCCATTATTGAATATACATCAACCTCTTGATGAATATATGAGGAAAGTTATTTTATTCAAACTTTATAACTCTAAATTAAAATATGTCTCGGATTTAGTTAAAGCAATCAAAGAGATAACAGAATTCAAAAAAGCTTTAACAAGAGTTATAATTTGCAATGGAAAGTCAAGTAATGAAATAGGTGAGTGGGTCCTTGTTATAGCAGCTGGATCAAATGGCGGATATGATATTGCACGCACATATTATGAAAATAATGTTTCCACAGTAATATATCTCCATATTGATTATAATGAACTTTTAAAAGTAAAAAAAGATAAAAGATGTAAGAATCTTGTAATCCTTGGACATTTGGCAGGGGATTCATTAGGAATGAACAAAATGTGTGAAGAACTAAAAAAAAGAGAAATAGTAGTTGTTAAACGTGGTTTAATTGATAATCGTGAATGGTGATTGGCAATTTAATCCCTCTAAAGAATAAATATTACAGAATTTCATAAATTATTCATGGCCTTCGTAGTATAGCCTGGTTAGTATAGGCGGCTGTGGTCTTTTAGTATAAATAAGAAGATAGAAACCGCTTGAGGAGGGTTCAAATCCCTCCGAAGGCCTAAATATAAAGAAAACTAAGTTATTGGTCCAAAATATTGTAAGAAACTACATATACCTCTTACTCCATGAATGTTACTGATTTCGTATTGCGAGAAGCTATTTTATACAGAATTATTTATTTACTGATAAATTTAGAGGAGGTTTGTAAATCTGTCAGCAGATAAAAAAATTGTCAAAGTAAAGAATCACATTTATCAACCTAGACACGAAATTCTTACAAAGGACGAATCTAAAGAAATCCTTAAAAAATTTAACGTAAGAACGAATCAACTCCCATATATTATGTCAAGCGATAAAGGATTAGAAGACTTGGATATTCGACCAGGAGATATAATTAAAATTACAAGAAAAAGTCCAACCGCGGGTGAAAGTGTATATTACAGATATGTAGTACAAGGCTAAGGAGATACAAGTTATTTGGTAAGTAATTTTGTTGATATATGGCCTATTATTAATGATATTTTAAGACGAGAAGGTATTGCACGACAACATTTGAATTCTTACAATGAGTTTATGGAATCTGGATTACAAAGTATAATAGATGAAGTAAATGAAGTTGAAATAGAAACAGCTGAATTTCCTTACAAGTTGAAGTTAGGCAAAATAAAACTTCAACGTCCTCGAATAATGGAGCTAGATGGCTCGATTACTCATGTCGCCCCTGTCGAGGCTAGACTACGAAATCTTACATATGCTTCTCCAATTATGCTTGAATGTAGTATAGTAGAAGATGGTCGTATTATAGAATCTCGATTCATTCATGTAGGTGATATGCCTGTCATGGTAAAATCTAATGTTTGTATCCTTCATAATCTTCCAGAATCTAAATTAATCGAATTAGGCGAAGACCCTCGGGATCCAGGAGGATATTTTGTTATAAATGGATCAGAAAGAGTCATAGTAGGATTAGAAGATTTATCATATAATAAAATTATTGTTGATTCAGAAGAAACTGCTGGAACACTAAATTATAAAGCAAAAGTTTATTCTTCAATAGTTGGCTATAGGGCAAAATTAGAACTAATTATGAAACCAGATGGTTCAATAGTAGCGAAAATTCCTGGCTCTCCAGTTGATATTCCTTTAGTAACATTGATTCGTGCTTTGGGGTTAGAATCTGATAGAGATATAGCCAATGCTATTTCATTTAAAGAAAAAATACAAGATGAATTAGAGCCTTCCTTTGAAAAAGTAGGAGAAATCATTTCAAGCAGAGATGCCATTGTTTATATCAGCAAAAGAATTGCTCCAGGAATGCTCGAAGAATTCCAAATAAAACGTGCTGAAACATTACTAGATTGGGGATTGTTACCTCACTTAGGAAAAAATCCAGAAAACCGAGGTGAAAAAGCTCTTTTTCTTGGGGAAGCTGCCAGTAAGTTAGTGGAACTTAAACTTGGATGGGTAGATAATGATGATAAAGATCATTACGGCAATAAGGTTATAAAATTTGCAGGACAAATGCTTGCTGATCTTTTTAGGACAGCATTTAGAAATTTAATCAGAGATATGAAGTATCAACTTGAACGCTCTGGACAAAAAAGGGGAATTAACGCAGTAGCAGCAGCAGTCAGGCCAGGTATTATATCTGATAAATTGAATAATGCAATAGCCACTGGTAATTGGGGTAGAGGGAGAGTAGGCGTGACACAATTGCTAGATAGAACTAATTATATGTCTACCATTAGTCATTTGCGTAGAATACAGTCTCCTCTCAGCAGAAGCCAACCTAATTTTGAAGCGAGGGATTTACATACAACTCATTTCGGCAGAATTTGCCCAGCGGAGACTCCTGAGGGTTCAAATTGTGGACTCGTAAAAAATCTTGCTCTGTCTGCCATAATTTCAGTAAGTGTCCAGTCCTCAGAAATTATAGAAAAACTATATGAATTGAGGGTTCAACATATTGATGATGCAGATGAAAGTTTAAGATACAATGGTTGTAGAATATTTGTGGATGGAAAATTAATAGGGTATATTGAAGATGGTTCACAACTCGCAAATACACTGAAAAACCTTCGTAGAAATGGTAAAATTCATCCTCATATTGGGATTTATTTTTACTCTTCCTTAAATGCAAATGCAACAAAAAGATTATACATATCTTGTAACTCTGGACGTGTTTTAAGGCCACTTGCAATTGTGAAAGAAGGAAAATCTCTTATGACATCGGAAGTTGTTGAGAAGATCAATAAAAAGTTTCTCTCATGGATTGATCTTATTTATATGGGTATAATAGAATTGGTAGATGCTAATGAAGAAGAAAATTGTTTTATCTCTATTGATCTGAATGCAATAGACACTACTACAACTCACATTGAAATATATCCACCATCCATTTTAGGAATTGGTGCATCTGTAATACCATATCCTGAACATAATCAGTCTCCTCGAAACACATATGAAAGTGCTATGGCTAAACAAAGCCTTGGATTTTCTACACCCCTAATGAATGCAAGCACGTATGTTAGACAACATTTTATGTTATATCCACAAACTCCTATAGTCAGCACTAAAGCAATAAACCTTCTTGGGCTTGATGAACGACCAACTGGACAGAATTGTATTGTAGCAGTACTACCATTTGAGGGATATAATATCGAGGATGCGGTAGTTTTTAACAAATCATCAGTAGAGCGAGGGTTAGCAAGAACGTTTTTTTACAGAGTATATGAAGCAGAAGCCAAACAATATCCAGGAGGAATGAAGGATACTTTTGAATTACCTTCAGCAGATGAAAATATTCGTGGCTTTAGAGGAGAAAAAGCATATCGATTATTAGAACAAGACGGTGCAGTTATGCATGAAGCGATAGTTACTGGTGGTGATATTTTGATTGGTAGAACTTCTCCTCCAAGGTTTATTGAAGAATACAAAGAATTTGAAGTTAAAGGACCATACAGACGTGATACCTCGATAGGGGTTAGACCATCCGAGAATGGTGTTGTAGATAGTGTAATAATGACCCAATCTGTAGAAGGTGGAAAAATGTATAAAATTCGGGTAAGAGATATGAGAATTCCAGAGATAGGCGATAAATTTGCATCTAGACATGGCCAAAAAGGAATTCTTGGAATGCTAGTCAATCAGGAAGATTTACCATATACTCAAGATGGAATCGTTCCAGATATAATGATAAACCCACACGCATTTCCATCTAGAATGACTGTAGGGCAATTCATGGAATCATTAGGTGGTAAGGCAGCTGCTCTAAGAGGAAAAGTGGTAGACGGTTCTGCTTTTCTAGGAGAAAAATTAAACGACATAAGAGGGTTTATGGAAAAATACGGATTCAAATATAGTGGAAAAGAAGAAATGTATGATGGACGAACGGGATTAAAATTCCCAGTTGAAGTTTATATTGGAGTTGTATATTATCAGAAACTTCATCACATGGTAGCTGATAAAATTCATAGTAGAGCTCGAGGACAAGTTCAAATGTTAACCAAACAACCTACAGAAGGTCGAGCAAGAGGAGGAGGGCTCAGATTTGGAGAGATGGAAAGGGATTGCCTTATTGCATATGGGGCCTCAATGATGTTAAAAGATCGATTACTAGAAGAGTCAGATAAAGCAGAAGTAAATGTATGTGAACGTTGTGGTCTATTGTCATACTATGATATAAAACAACGAAGATACATTTGCAGAGTTTGTGGAGACAAGGCAAAAATTTCTACTGTTGTTATTGCATATGCATTTAAATTATTACTTCAAGAAATGATGAGTCTTAATATAGCTCCAAGACTTATTCCAAAAGACAAATTATAGGGAAGGTGAAAAGATGTGGAAGAATCAATTAAAAATTTAGGGGCAATAAAATTTAGCGTCTGGTCTCCAGTTGAAATTAGGAAATTCAGTGTTGCTGAAATCACCGCACCTGAGACCTATGATGAAGATGGAATGCCCGTACTGGGAGGATTGATGGATAATCGCTTAGGAACTCTTGAACCTGGCCAAAAATGTGTAACTTGTGGAAATACTTCTGCCAAATGTCCTGGTCACTTTGGTCACATAGAATTAGCTGAACCAGTATTACATATTGCATTTGTAGATGATATTCATAAATTATTACTTACAACTTGTAGATCTTGTAATAGAATAAAGTTAGAAAACTCAGAACTAGATTCTTATAGAGAAATTAGAAATGCCAAATCGTCATATGCTGTTATCACATTAGACAATATTAAAGATGAAATAATAGAAAAATCTAAAAAAATTAAAATTTGTCCTCATTGTCAAAAGGAACAATATGACCTTATCTTTACTAAACCTACTATTTTTGTTGAAAAGACTGATGCTGGAGAAAATCGACTATTACCTATAACTATCCGAGAAAGATTATCAAATATTAGCGATGATGATCTAAAACTCCTCGGATATGATCCGTCTACTGCTCGTCCTGAATGGTTTGTACTTCAAGTTCTACCAGTCCCTCCAGTCACTGTTAGGCCCTCTATTATTCTTGAAACAGGGATTCGTTCTGAAGATGATTTAACTCATAAACTTGTAGATATAATCCGTGTAAATCAACGACTAAAAGAAAGTAAAGAGGCAGGAACTCCACCATTAATTGTCCAAGATTTGGTAGATTTATTGCAGTATCATGTTACGACTTATTTTGATAATGAAGTGTCGGGTATTCCACAGGCTCATCATCGTTCGGGAAGGCCATTAAAAACTCTAACTCAAAGATTAAAAGGTAAAGAAGGTAGATTTAGGGGTTCTTTATCCGGAAAACGAGTTGACTTTTCAAGTCGAACTGTTATCTCACCAGACCCAAATATTGCTATTTCAGAGGTAGGTATACCCTATGAAGTTGCAAAAAAATTGACCATTCCTGAAACAGTGTCAAATTGGAATATAGATAAACTAAAAAAATTAGTTTTTACCGGACCAAACAACTATCCGGGGGCTAATTATATTATTAGACCAGACGGTGTCAAAATAAGACTTGATTATGTAAATGACAGACAAATGGTTGCTGATTCCATCGTACCTGGCTATATTATTGAACGACATTTATCAGATTCTGATATAGTTATTTTCAATAGACAACCATCATTACATAGAATGTCAATTATGGCACATTATGTCAGAGTTCTCCCTTATAGAACCTTTAGACTTCATCCGGCTGTATGCCCACCCTATAATGCAGATTTTGATGGTGACGAAATGAATCTTCATGTTCCACAAAGTGAAGAGGCAAGATCGGAAGCTGCTTTATTAATGAGTGTGCAAGATCAGTTAATATCTCCAAGGTATGGAGGACCTATAATTGGGGGTATTCGTGACTTCATTACTGGAGCTTATCTTTTAACCAGCGACGAAAGCTTTCTCTCTAAAGAGGAATTCTTTAATTTAGCATTATTAGGAGGCTATGCAGGAGTGCTCCCCGAGCCTAAAGGAGAGAAAGATGGTAAAAAATTATATACTGGTAAACAACTTTTTTCGTTATTTCTTCCAAAAGACTTCAATTTTATTATTACTTCAAAATGGAATAAGTCTATTAAGGGAGAAGGAAAAGATGTTGTAATTAAAAATGGAGAATTGATTAGTGGTGTCATAGATAAAGCATCAATCGGTGCTGAAGAACCTGATAGTGTTTTACACCGAATAGCAAAGGATTATGGAAATGATGTCGCACAGCAATTCCTTAATTCTATTTTAATAATGTTAAAAACCTTTATTACTCATAGAGGTTTCACATATGGTTATTCAGACTTATGGTTATCAGAAGATACACATAAAGAAATTACTGAAGTAATTACGAAAGCATACGATAAGATCGGTGAATTAATTCAACAATACAAAGAAGGTACGTTACCTTTGACCAGAGGATTATCTCCAGAAGAAGCGTTAGAATTATACCTTGTGAATGAACTTTCCAGAGCTAGAGATAGAGCTGGCAGAATTGCTGACAGGTCATTTCCGAATAATAATGCTGGAGTCATCATGGCTTCTACCGGTGCACGAGGTTCCACATTAAATATTGGACAAATGACAGCAGTTTTAGGTCAACAATCCATCCGGGGAAAAAGAATTCATAAAGGTTATCATAATAGATCATTACCACATTTCAAAATAAATGATACAAATCCTGATGCAAAAGGTTTTGTTAAATCAAATTACCGTGATGGGCTTACTCCCCTTGAATTCTTTTTCCATGCAATGGGAGG
>JAATVK010000270.1 GCA_014523485.1 Nitrososphaerales archaeon TH5894 | reverse complement strand
TTTTATTAAAAGTAAAAAGTAAAATTCAAATCACAGATCTCATTTATTACATAAGTTGGTTCGCAAGATGGCTGTCTTAATTCCAGCTGCTCTTGTCACTTTTTTTATTGGGATAGCAGGTCTAATTTTTGTCCCGGATGACATTAAAAATAAACCATTGGATTTTGACAGAGGAACGATCAAGATAGGTAATTCAGTAATAAATGTAGAAATAGCAGAATCAGATGCTGAAAGACAAAGATGGCTAATGTTCAGAAATGAGGAATTTCCACTAAACTCTGCAATGATTTTAGTTTATCCAAAGTCTGATCTATATGCATTATGGTTATTAAATATTCAATATAACCTTGATATTTTGTGGTTCAATGAAAAAGGAAAACTAGTTTATTATATAGAAGATGCTAAACCCTGTGAGAATCCATTAGATCCTCAAAATTGTACCTATAAAACAACTATACCTGCAAAATATATTGTAGTATCCACTGAAGGATTTATCAAAAGGAATAATATTACCAATTCATCAAGTTTAACTATAATATCAATCTAATTGTAGATTTAGTAGGTTTAATATATCGGTGTTATAAATTTGACATAGGGTTTAAATAGTTTCGGAGAGAACCGGAAATTAGTGAAGTAAATGCCAGTTGCAATAATTCCAGATATTAGTGAACAACATTGTATTGGGTGTGCACTTTGTGTAGAAATTTGTACTGCTCTTGGTCCAGATGTCCTCAGAGTAAAGCCAGTTGAAGGGTGGAAAAGAGGTAAAGCCTTTGTATTTTATCCAGAGAGATGCATCTCTGATGGTGCATGTATTGGTGTCTGTCCAACAAAGGCAATTTTCTGGATGAGACCAATGGATTATACACCAGGACAACCAATTCCATTAAAGAAAAACGCTGTATTTAACAAGGGTTGGGAAGAAGGTTAGAATCAACTAAACTCTTTTATTTTATTTTTTTAGTACTCTATTAGTTATTTTTGTTATTTAATAATTCTATAAATATACAATAACGTTATCTCTTATTGATAATGCAGTCCTTCACTGAAGAACCATTTTCTGACAAAGAAAGAGAGATACTTTTGTCGCATTTTACTAATAGTGATAAACCAATTTTTGCGATAATAACTCCTAAACAAGTTGATCGAGGGGCACTAATGTCAAGATATTCACGATCCGATAAAAGTATGCGTAGGATATTTTTAGAAGAATTTGCAAATAACCCTAATCGTGGAGATGAATTTTATAAAAGAGTATTATTAGAATATGGTGATGATTCTGTTGCAGAATTAGGAGAAGCGCAGGTAGCAATAGAATATGTATCCAATATAGCAGCTAAAAAAATAGAAGATCAAAGAATAGGTTTATCTTATCTAGAAAAATCATCAAGATATGTTTCATTCGACAAGAAAAATAATGGTCAGTATAAATATTTGAAAGAAAAAAAAATAATGGATTCTAGATATGCGGATATATATATAGAAGCATGTGACTATGCTTTTGACCTTTATTCTAAGAACATAGAAGCTACGCAAAGATTCATTATAGAAAGAGAACCTATAGATAACTTTCAATTTTATGATTCTATTTCTAAAAAAGATGTAGAATTTAATAATTTAAAAGAATCCAATGATATAAAATCAGCTCAAAAAATATATAAGAGTACTATAAAAGCTAAATCTTTAGATCTTTTACGGGGGCTTTTACCTGCCTCTACTCTTACTAATTTAGGTATTACTGGTAATGGAAGAGCTTTTGAATATCTTTTAACAAGATTGTATGCATCGAATTTAACAGAGATGAATGTCGTATCTGATCAATTATATGAAGAGCTTAATCTAATTATTCCGTCTTTTGTTTATAGGGCAAAAAATCAGCATGGAATGTCTATGCAAAATTATTTAAGAAATTCAAAGGATGTTATTCTCAAAATGGCTAAAGAACACCTTTCACACATCAAAATAAATCCAAATCTAGAATGTGTGAATTTAATTTTTAATGAAGATAATACTGAAGCAGAAGTAAAAATTGCATCATCTATTTTGTTTGAACAAGCAGCGGGACATACACTTACAAATATTATAGAATATGTTCGATCTTTACCAATAGAGGATAGACACAAAATAATTAAGACATATACAAGTTTACGAGCTAATAGAAGACAACGTCCAGGCAGAGCTTATGAAATGACTGAATATACATTTGAAATGCTTACTAATTTTGGAATGTTCCGTGATCTACATCGGCATAGAATATTAACTTTGGAAAGGCAATTACTTTCTACTAGACATGGATATGATGTTCCTAAGGAAATTTCCGATCTTGGAATTTTGGATGATTTCAAAGATTGTATGTATAAATGTAATGAGGTATTTCAAGGTCTTGTCAATGCTGATTATCCAGAAGAAGCACAATATGTAGTCAATTTTGCGTATAAATATCCATTTTTTATGAAATTGAATTTACGAGAAGCTACGCATATGATTGAATTGAGAACTTTATCACAGGGACATCCTGATTATCGTTATGTTTGTCAAGATATTTTTAAAAAAATAAGGAATGTTCACCCAATCTTATCTGAAGGAATAAGATTTGTTGATCTTAAGGATTATAGTCTAGAAAGGCTATCAAGTGAAAAAAGCATAGAAAAGAAAAAAAGAGAAATCCGATAGACAATTAAACAACATTTTTACATTTGTTATTTATTTTCAAGATTTGTGACTATCAATTGTATATATGAATATTTTTATTATTTTTATTATTATTAAAACCAACGTTCTAAAGATTGGCTTCTTTTCTCTTGGCTTTTTTTTAATCTTGCTAGTGATGATTCTACTCGTTCCTTTGAAAAATCCATTGTATCACATAGAAAATCTATAATCTCCTTATAATTTGGATAATCAAATTCTATATTACCTATAGAAATATTTTCTGGATTAAGAAATATTTCTCTTATCTGTTGATATGGAACGTGTTTTAAATTATCTTTTATTTTTTCTATTTCTTCCAATCTACCCTTTTCTCTTATTAGCTTTAGTGCAGTTTTAGGACCTATACCTGGGAGGCCACCAGTATTAAAATCGGTTCCTATTAGGATAGCTACATCTACTAATTGTTCAAGCGTCAATTTTGTAGATTCCAAAACCTGTGATTGATGAATAATTTCTGGTTCTATACTTACATATCTGTTTTGATTAGGAATTTTGCGTTTTCCTGTTATTGTTAGATTACGAATAAGTCTTTTAGCTCCAAAAAGTAGAGAATCATAATCCTGACTCGCACATGCGTATACCGTTCCATCTTTAGTTAAAATTGATGCTGTTGCTTCTCCCTCTGATGGTGCTTGAATAACAGGAATCCCTAACATTTTTAATATTTTCTTGGATTGCTCAATAATTTCATCCGTTAAAATTACTGTGCCTTGACTATATTTTTTAGCATCTTCAAGTCGACCCTCTTCTAATGCTTCTTGATATTTTTCTATAGCTTCTTGTTTAGATTCCTTTCTTCGTTTTATCTCATTAAATTTTAGTGAATGAGGTTTTCCATCAAAAATGTATACAAATTTTATGTTTTCAGTTAAGAAATTAATGTTTCTATAAAATAAACCACTTAAGTGACTTGTTATCTCTCCTTTGTTATTAGTAAGAGAATCTCCCGTAGGACCACGAATAGTTGCTAAAAATTGATAAATAGTATTATATGCATCTACTGCAATTATTTTATCTGATAAATCCGATGATTTTATTGGACGTGTAGTTAAAATTGGTTTTAGATCTATTCCCATTTGTTAAGCATATATGTATTTAATGTACCTTTTATTTTTTCATATTGTATTATTCAGATAATAGAGAATGTGATTGTTGTCATATCAAAATAAAAATAACCATGAGATGAGGATTATTATAGATTTGTATAATAGTGAGAATATATAATTCACAATAGATAGATAAAATTATGAATACAAATGAAAAGTCAACTTTATTTAGATCCATTATTGTGATTTTTTTCCTTTCAATGTTTTATCTTGCTCCAATACTAGCTCAGAATTCTACTTCAATAACAGAATCACATCTAGTCGGAACCTGTCAAGCATTTACAAAGTTACAAAATGAAAAACTTAACCTTGAAAAGAAACTGAATGAAACTAAACAAAATTTTCTACCCAATCTAATACAAGAAAAATCTTTAACTTTAAAACTAGATGATATTAATTCTAAGCTTGCATTCTTGACTGACAATAGATATTGTAGCAATCTTGAAAAGCAAATAACAGATCAAAACTAATTCAAAAATAACTTTTTGATAAATTTAACATCATTGTTATTATTCATAGAATCTTTAATTAACTCTATATATATATAATAAAATAATGTCTGTAAATTTTATATATTAAATAAAATCTTATTATTAAATTGAAAGATAATATTCATGTAGTTTTTTGGAATCTAGGAAACTTATTTGATATTCAACCTAATGAAATCTCCTCAAATCTTGAATTTACTCCAAATAAAGGTTGGAATGAAAAAGTTCGTGATATAAAGATACAAAATTTAACAAATATAATTAAAAGTACTTTCGATAACGGCCCAGATTTGATAGGTGTGTGTGAAATTGAAAATGCCTTTTTAGCTGAAAAACTAATAGATGAATTAAAAAACGTATTGGGTAGAGATGACTATCAAATAGCTGGAACAAACATAGATGGTAAATTAAAACCATACCATAAAGGTCCAGATCTCAGAGGAATTGATACATGTTTAATTTATTCTAATAAGATATTTGAACAGCTTGATGGTCATGGATATATGATAAATTTTAGATTTCCTACTCGAGATATTTTTTATGCCAAGCTTAGAGTCTTGAAAAATAATGCTAAACTAAATGTTTTAGTAAATCATTGGCCATCAAGAAGAGGCAGAGATGATTATTCCGAACTTATGGATACAGAATATTCTAGATATATGGCAGCAGAACATTGTG
>JAATVK010000269.1 GCA_014523485.1 Nitrososphaerales archaeon TH5894 | reverse complement strand
GGAACAAGCTTTATTTCGTTACCAGATTGATTCTCTACATACTGAAATGGAAATCCTTTCTCAAAACTTGTTTTCCTTGGTATCTCTCCTGTAAGCATAAGTGAAGAGAGTCATCACTGGGAAGAAACATAACATCTATGTTTTTGTGTAGTAGTGCTCCTAATGCTTGTAGATGGTCTTCATCCAATAATGGCGTTTTTGTCCTTTCCCCATTTCGATAGACCTCCCATCGTTTTAGAAACGCCTCAGGATGCACAAAGAGATCAATTTTAGTAGTATTATCTTGTTTTGATAATAATATTCTCCTTAGTATATTAGCAAGTCCTGTAAAATGATCAAAATGACCGTGACTTAAGATAATTCCGTCAATCCGATCAAAATCTATTCCAAATATGTCTGCATTATGAATTACACCATTTTCGCTTGGTCCTGTATCAAAGAGGAACATTTTGTTATTTTTATATTTGATATTTTTATTCAGACTATTTTTCTCCTTTTCATTTTCACTGTCTATGACAATATGGACAAGAGCAGAGAATCCATGCTCTGCAACTGGAAGTGGAAGTATTAATTTTTCATTCTTCGTTAATGGAGGTCTCTTTGCATGAGTAGAGTTTGTTAACAATAGGTCTGTGGAGTTATCCATAAGAATTGTAACTGAGACTTCATCAATTTCTAGGATAGTCATTATCTTTCTATACCTACAAACTACTATTCTTTATCTATTCATTAAGAGTATAGTAATGGAGTTCATAGTTGGTGTTGGATAGAACTACTAAATTTGTAATCATACAAATCCTTAGACAACAATAACAAGAAACAGTTTTAGACCCAGACCCCAATCTCTTTGATGTTGTAGTAACCACAAAATTGTTCATACCATTTGGGCAATAATTAAATAACAAATTTTTGTGTTTAAAAAAGAAAATAATTTAAATGCAATTGATTTTTCAAATTTTGAAATTACTTGATAAGTATAGGTATAGTAATAATAATAAGATACTAGATGAACTTTATAGAATGTTTGAAAAATTTAAGATTTAACTTCGTACTATCTTTTTTTGAAATCTACTTTTATCAGTTTATAATTATAATATATTGTATAAACCCGCAAATGTAGTTGCAGGGTTCTAGTCCCCTTCCGGCGCTTCGGATGTGGGAATCATTTTGGCATAGGTTCTAAGAGTTATTTTAGCTTAAGCAAAATATAATATAAGATTTTTCACGCAATTTAGGGTCACTTGTTAAAAAACAATAAATTACTGCTTCTAAAATGTTAAGCAAATCTTTTCCTTGTAACGTTTCTACGCTAAAAATTGCTAAAGAAAAAGAATTTTTTATTTTTTGAGAACAGCAGTTAGTACTAGGTTGTTTCCTGATTTAAAGTCGAGAGACTTTGTAGCAGTATTATACAATGCTAGTCCATTAATTTCATCTAATGTTTTTTCTTTCCAGTTATTGGGTCAGTTCCACTCATTTTATCATCAAAGTTTACTACATATAGCTCTGTATTTTTACCTTTATTTTGTAATCAGAATATTCAAAATTTTTATTCTAATTTCCTTGATAAATAATATATAAACGATAAAGTTATATTATTCCCTTTTTTAGAACAAAATATGATGAGTCGATATTACAAATTATTATCATCATCTGAAAGAATTAATTACCTGAAACTTTTGTATTTTAGTATAATTATTGCAGCTTTATCCTATTTTTATCTATTTGCTTCTACTACTACTTCTCTAGCTGATGCTAAAAATGTTAGCAATTCAACAGAAATAAATACATTGTTTGAGACAGCCGATACTTTGTACAGTCAAAAAAAATATAATGAAGCAATCAAGTACTATGACAAAATACTGGCAATAAATATATCAGAGATTGATGCTCTCAATCACAAAGGTCTTTCTCTATGGGAGTTGCACAAATATAATGAATCACTTCAGTATTTTGACCAAATTCTTGCAATAAATTCATCCGATGTTAAGGCTTTGAATAACAAAGGGCTTGCTTTATTGGGATTGCAAAAAAATGAGGAGGCAATACATTATTTTGACCAAGTTTTATCTATTAATGCATCAGATGTTTATGCTCTAATTAACAAAGGAGGTGCTTTATTGGCATTGCAAAAAAATGAGGAGGCAATACATTATTTTGACCAAGTTTTATCTATTAATGCATCAGATGTTTATGCAATAAATAACAAGGCAGAAGCTTTAGCTGAAATGGGGAGAAATGAAGAAGCAATCTCAGTTATAGAAAAAGCAGCTATAGATAATCCTAAGGATGAATATTTGCAAAGTACTATGGCTTTTATACTAGCTAATATGGGAAAAGATGATGAAGCCAGAGCATATTATGAGAAAGCCTTAAAAATAAATTCTAATTTAACTGAAATATTATATGAACAAGAATTAGATGTATTTAACAAGGTTATGGGTAATAAAATAACAGAATAACAACAACAATAGTGTAAATTTTATTCACATTCCTAATTTTATATATTATCTATAATCTTTTATTTAAAATATCTTTTTTATTGTCTGTCAAAATGGTAATAAATATAAGACTTGTATTATTTTTAATCTCCGTCATCTTTTGGTTTTAATTTGCTAGGAGCTTCAGCATCTTCTATTCCCATCTTTCCAGTATCAGCAATGTAAAATATACCAACTACTAGGACTGTAATTGCAGCGCTGATACCTAATGCTACTAATGTTGGATGTGGAACCTTCAAATTACTATGTATGTAACCTTTAATAGTGTTGAGTATCTTTAGAATCAATTTAGTTAAAAAATAAAACGCATTTCAAATATATAGATATATCTATTTATTTTATATTAGTTATAAAACCACAAATAAAAAGAAATTTTTTTATTATTCATTTATCATTAGAATTAGTAGTAATGCAGAAGTTGCTATATTCCTTTTGCCTGATGCTCATTGTACCATATTTTCTATTCCTATTATCAAAAGGTTAACTACCAACATACATGTCAAAATAAATATTCCTACTAATAGATTTATAAATACCATAACTGATATGCCTATAGACGATACTCCTACTGCAACAAGAAATATTCTTGACCATTTTTAAGTCAGCTTAGTAAAAATTCCATGGACTATTCTCTATTACCTGTTATTAAATTTTTCATATCAACAAAATTTCTTTGATTTAAATCTATTTTTGACTATCCTACAACAATTTAGGAATATATCAATGAATCGTATTCTAAGTATTGAGCAATAGATGGAATTTGATGTTAACAGCCTTTATCAAATTTCTGTAAATCCTTTTAATTCTTTAGTATGTTCAAATTATATAAACCCGCGAATGTAGTTGCAGGGTTTGAGTCCCACTCCCGGCGTTCAACTTGTGGAGTTATGAAATTCAATGGGTATATTTCAGTGTAAAAAATAGAAGATGTTATTAGAATAATTTCAAGAAATACAACCTAATATTGTAAAGTTCTATATAATAGTGCATGACAGTTAAAATATATACGTTAGTTAGATAGATTTTAAGAGTTGTACTTTAAGATAGGATATGTATATGTGAAAAATTAATGTTGATACTATATTAAATACAATTTTTTATTTGTATGTCTAATGATACAATAGCAAATGATAACAATTATTTTAGCTAATGTAGATATACGTTAGTTTAAGTTAACATCCAAGAACTTCACTCTGCCTGTATCAGGTCATTATTCTTATGTTCCTGTCCAGCGTAAGATTCTATTAAAATTTTATATTATTAAAATTATTTAAAATAACAGAACCTATCAAACTGGATGAATAATGTTATTGAGTGTTATTTTTATTTTTATTTTTATAGAAACTTAGATCAGTGATATGAGGTATTCTGGGTACTGTTACAGCCAAAATTACTAAAATGATTGCTATTAGATAAAAACCATACCCAATTACCATGCCTATAGCAGCAGCAAACCACACAGTGGCTGCGGTCGTAACATTCTTAATTTCTGTATTTTCAGATCCCTTAATAATAATCCCTGCTCCTAGAAATCCTATACCTGTAACGATTTGGGCAGCTATACGAGAGGTTGAATTTGGATCTACAATATTTGAAAGATGGGTGAATACCATTGCACCTGCAACTACTAGTGTAATAGTACCTATTCCGGTAGGTTTATTTTTTGTTTCTCGTTCAATTCCTATAAGAAATCCAGCAAATATAGAGATAGCTATTCCAATTAGAAATTTTAATTCGTTTTCAGTAAAGAATTCTATTACAACCATATTGTAATTTTTACATCTGAATGATATTAAATTAATCCCAAGTTATAATTATTTTTTAATTCAAACAATTAGCAAAATATAGATATCCAGAATTATTTTCCTGTAAACATAATACTATATCTTTTTTTTCCAAACCAAGGTTAGAGAGAGGTCTTATTCAATCAGACTTGTAATCAAAACATGTATACAATTTATATTATTTACCCACTCAAATAATAAAAACTGCTGTAGCACTTACAACTGTTGTCCACAATCTATTAATTCAATAAATAATAAAAAATAGAAAAATAATCAAAAATAGAAAAAAAGTCTGAAAAATATTTCACAATATTAATTTAATCAGATTAACATAAATTTTCTATAAAATATTATGAATGTAGGGAAGGAAACTAAATGTCCTATTTGTAAAAAGAAATTCATTGAACATTCAGAGTTACAGGACAAAATATGCAAGATGATCACAATAAAGCAATTTGCAAATATTTCTCCAGGTTTTGATGTTCAACATAGACCTTTCTTTGAAGATTGAAATATCTATAGTTCTTCAATTTTAGTTTGTAACTGTTTCTTTAATAATTATACTAAATTATTTAATACTAAATTAATACCATGTGTTTCTTCTAATATATTAAATGAAAATAAAGTTAGGAAAATAAAAGTAAATGAAACTAACAAAAAAGTTAATACTAATTTAGAAATCATTTAGTATATAGAATATAATCAAGGTATTAAAGAATTAATATGTTTTATAAAAACTTCTTTTGGAACTTCTTTTGATACATAACATTCTTGTCCCAATTCAGGATGAATATCTGCTAACGCTTTGTAATTTATTACGGATGAAGT
>JAATVK010000268.1 GCA_014523485.1 Nitrososphaerales archaeon TH5894 | reverse complement strand
TCCTAGACCTGAATATGGAATTTCCGAGTCATTTACTTTTCTTACGTCAACTATCAGTTTATTCAAATCAAAATAGCCATTAGATGACTCAGCTGCTCTCAGAAGATGTCTTTTAAGCTCTAATATATCTTTTGAATAAGGCATGGTGATTGTTATCCAACTCTAGAAATATAGCAATTTATCAGACGTTTCCATACATGTAGAATTCTCTCGGCGATGGAATTGATGCAACTTTTGCATGCTCATCTTTTTTAATCTCACAATACATATCGATAAAATCATTTGTAAATGCTGGTTTTAAAAATTCTGTGTCACATTCTAATGACTCTATCGCATGTTGTAAAGATGTAGGTAATTTCTTGATTCCGTATTCTCTTTTTTTCTGTTCAGAGAGTTTATAGATATCTACATCTACAGGATCAGGTGTAGAAGATTTTTTATTGATACCATCTAGACCTGCCAGTAACAATGCTGCCTCAACAAGGTAGATATTTGAGCTAGGATCTGGTGTTCTGTACTCTATCCTTTTCCTTCTATTCATTTTCCTAAAATGAGCCGGAATCCTGATACTCACCGATCTGTTCATCTTACTCCATGCAACATTTATTGGAGCTTCGTATCCTGGTACTAATCTTCTATAGGAATTAGTTGTAGGATTAGTTAACGCACATAGTGCCTCAGCATGTTCTATCAACCCTCCAATATAGTAAAGTGCTGTTTCACTCAACTCTGCATATTCGTCTGCCGAATCATAAAACAGGTTTATTTCTTCATTTTTTTTCCTAGTCCACAAACTTTGACTAACATGCATCCCAGATCCGTTATCTAGTGCAACTGGTTTGGGCATGAAATTTGCAATCATTCCACGTTTGGCAGCAGTTTCCTTTACCGTTTTTTTGTACGTAACTACTTGATCCGCCATAGGAATTAGCTGATCGAAAGACATTTGTATTTCACATTGTCCTGCCGTAGCTACTTCATGGTGATGGGCTTCAACCTTTATTCCAAAATGTTGATGTAATGTATCAGATACTTCATCCCTGAAATCGGTTAAACTATCAGCAGGTGGAGCAGGAAAATACCCGCTTCTAAAAGGAATTGTGTATCCTCCACCACTTCCATTACCGTTTCCCCATGGAGCCTCATCAGATTCAATAGAATATCCAGTACCACCAGAGCAATTAACTGCGGACATAGGGTTAGGCAACAATGTTATTTTGTTGAATACGAAAAATTCTAATTCTGGCCCCCAGTAGCTTTTCTCAAAACCTTTATCCTTTGCAAATCGATCAGCCTTCTGGGCAATAAACCTGGGATCTCTAGAGTACCGTTTACCATTAAAACCTTCATAGATATCGACAAACATACGAGCACCACGTGATGCATATGTGTTATTTTTATTATGATTATCCTTATCAAAATAATCTGGCAAAATAGCAAAAGTAGATGGATCTGGTTTGAGTATCATATCTGACTCTTGAATTTCTTTGAAGCCTTTAATAGAACTTCCATCCAATCTAGGAATACCATTTCTGAATGCTTCTTCTGTTATTTCATCACTGTGGACACTTATTTGTTGTAAGAAACCAAATGGATCACAAAAATTTAATCTAACCCATTTTATTTTTGATTGTTCTAGTTCATTTATTATTTCAACCTGTTTTTTATTCTGATCTAAATCAGTTGGCGCTAGCTGCATATAATACTGTTGAAATACTAAAATATAAATTAGATCATGTAAGTAATTAACAAATGACAGGTTAATGAAGTATTTTATTAACATACATTAAGGAGTATTCAACAATATATACGAAAAAAATAAAACTATACTTTCAATTTTAGAATACAATATTTAAGAACAAAAAAATAAAGAATATACGTATAAAAATTTTTCAATTAATGGTTATGATGATTTTACTATTTTATTAACAAGTAGACCTAGAAATCTATTAATATTGCTTTAATAACGATAAATAAATAATTTAATGTATAAAAGAAAATTTATATTTTTTGTTAATATATAACAACCAAAATTCTTAAATACTTAACATTTGTCAGGAATTAAAAACAAAAGGCGAAAAAAATAATAATGGCTACAATTTCTGTCGATGAATTAGATATAAAGATACTTAAAAAATTAATCTCTGATGCCAGATTATCGTATCGTGGAATTGCTGAACAAATTGGAGTTTCTCCGCCTACTGTTCTTTCTAGGGTGGAAAAGCTTGAAAATAATAGTATCATCAAATCATATTCAGCAATACTGGATCATGAAAAATTAGGTTATGAATTCACAGCAATAATTGAAGTTACTGCAGTTAAAAATAAAGTGGTTGAAGTAGAAAAGATCATATCAAAATACCAAAATGTATGTGCAATTTATGATATTACTGGGTTAACTGACATGATAATTGTTGCCAAGTTTAAAAATAGAAAAGATCTTAGTAATTTTGTAAAAAAAGATTTATCAATGCCTTATGTAGAAAGAACAAATACACATATTGTATTTATAACAGTAAAGGAGGATTTCCGAATACTATAGATAGCGATTTAAAACTAGATCATTTTAAACTGAGCTCCTCTTATTATGGCCATTCATCTTCAGTAACTCAAATTAGTTGTTTTTTGGCTAGGATTAGGGAAGAAAATTATTGTCTTATCAAGTTCAATTCGTTCAAATTACCTAATGCTAGAATACAATGAAAATTTTCGCTTATATACCAAAATCCTACATGCATCATTTGGTTTATTTAAATTTAGATTAAATCAAATTTCTAAAAATATGTATTGTAAACTTACACTCTTTAATAATTATACTTAAAGTTTTAATATGATGGAATAAACATCCGAAGCTAAAACATTATAGATTTTTCAAGAAATTGAATTTTGTTAGACATTAGATTTACGTAAAAATAAATCTATATATTTTAATGTTTATCTCATCTCAAAAACTTGTAATTTTTTTATCTAAATTTTAGAAACTAAAGTTTTTTAATCAAATTGTCTTTAACTACAATCCATAAATTGTAATACTAAGGAATTAGATTAATTGTCCTTAGCGGAGGAGAGGAAAATATGATAATAAAGTTGGAAATATTCTAAATTTGGGTATGTATATTTCCCAGATAAATCCATAATATATAATATTAGTTTTGATTTATGAATTCAAAATAGAACTCAAAAGTAGTTTTGATAAATGTTAGAAATAAATGATTCATACTTTGATTGATAACAACTGATAGCATTAATAAATTACATGTAAATTACATAGTATGTTCTTTTTTCTGATGTTCACCTAATTTATCTAAACTATCAAAGGTCTGTTTGCAAAGGTCACATATTAAAGGATTTAAATTGGTATCATCATAATCTACGCCAGGTTCACCTTGGTCCATAATACATATAGTACAATATTATATATTAAAGCTACTATACTTTTTTACTAAACCTTTAAACATTGAAAAGTAAAAAAAAATATTTTGCTTTTATATAATACTTTTTTTCAATATCAAGCCTTAAAATCAAATATTATACATTTTTTCTATATAAATATATATTTAATTAGTAAAAAGCAAAGGAATTGACTAAAGCAAGACTTGTAAATTTTACAAATAAACTACTTTAATTTAATAATATTTAAGAATACAATAATAAAACCTTGGGATAATGTTATAAAAATAAGTAACAAAAAATAGTATAAATGCGATTAAGATTATTGAAGATTCTAACTAATTTCATTTTAACTACATTGATTGAGGTAATTGCCTATTTTCTATAGTCTTGTGAATAATTATATTTATATCTTAACAGTATAATAAACTAATAATTTCGATGACATTTACATTGTATTTATGCTTTAATCTCCAACCACGTTGCCCTATCAGAAGTCTAAGTATAGATTTGATAATTCTTATTATGGAAACATAAACTGATTGACTTACTAGTATGAAGAGTTATGTTTATTTATTGATACAATTTGATTTGGTAACAATAATCACAGAATCAATAATATAATTTAGAATACATCTTGAAAATAATCCTTTTATTGTATTTCTGTATTTATTTTTTTTATTAAGTCATCTATTGTTATTGGTTTTTTGATAATACACGCTGA
>JAATVK010000267.1 GCA_014523485.1 Nitrososphaerales archaeon TH5894 | reverse complement strand
TACTACATGAATATATTGATAAATATCCTAATCCAGAGGAAGCATCTAAACATACAATGGAAGCTTATGTTAGCATGCGTCACTTTGAAGATGCTGTAAGAAAGGTAAGAAGCCAGAGAGACATGAAACCGGGAATGAAAGACACATTAGTTCATTTTAGATAATAAGAGTTCTTAAAATAGCTTCAAATTTTTATTTTTTTCTATGCTAATATCTTTTACAGTATCCAAAACAGAATATATTTACTTGAAGCAAAAAGAATCTAAAAAAGCATCTAAAATTTCCTTAATGGCAAATATAAATGGTTTTTTTTTAACGGTGCCAGTGAATTTTAATGAGACAAATTTGCATAATTTTTTACAGACTAAAAAAAACTGGATTACAAAAACATATGAATATTATAAGAAGTATAATACAAATTTTGGCAAGATATATGATGACAAATTTTATCTTTATTATTTAGGACAAAAGTATAGAGTAGATATAGCTAAAGATGTTATTAATAATGCAATAATATCTTCCTCTATTAATAAAATTACTTTTCACGTATTAAATAAAAAAAATTATAAAAAATACATAAAAAATTGGTATCTTACACAAACATCTATTATAATAAATGAAAGAATTAAGATTTTAAGTACATTAATGAATGTTAAATATACCAAAATAAAAATAAAGGATAATTCTACACGTTGGGGAAGCTGTTCTAGTAAAGGAAATCTCAATTTCAGTCTATATTTGGTGGCTTTTCCAATGAGTGTAATTGATTATGTTATTATCCATGAACTAGCACACTTGAAAGAGTTCAATCATTCTAAAAAATTTTGGGAAATCGTTATGAATATGGATCACGACTATAAAGAAAAAATTTCTTATTTGAAAAAATATGGTAACTTGATTATTCTGTAAAAGAATTTATGATTAAAATAATGAAATCAATTAATTTTATTCTTATTCTTATTAATTTTTGTGCCTCTTCTATAGCCATGGGTAAATTCCGCATCATATACTTTTGATAACTGATATTCTTTAGGTTCAAGAACATTTCCAATTATTATTAATGCAGTTTTAATTATTTTTTCTTTTTGTGTCTTCTCTGCAATATCTTTTAATTTTCCTTTAATAATTTTTTCATCCTTCCAAGTAGCTCGATATACAACGGCAGCTGGTGTCTCTAGACTGTATCGTCCCCCTTTTAATAACTCTTCAACAATTTCCTTTATAAGATGCACACTTAAGTAAAAAATCATAGTACTTCCATGTTTTGCCAATTCAGAAATTCTCTCTATTTCAGGAACTGGGGTACGAAATTCAGCTCGTGTAATTATCAAGGTTTGAGTGATTCCAGGTAGTGTTAATTCTAAGTTCATGGAAGATGCAGCACCAAATGTTGCAGAAATGCCCGGAACTACCTTACATCTAATTCCTTCTTTTTCGAGTTTATCAATCTGTTCTCTAATAGTACTAAACAAGGAAGGATCTCCATCATGAAATCTTATTGCTAATTTTCCTTGTTTGGTGAAATCTTTCAGTAAAGCAAAAATTTCGTCTCTATTTAATAATGCAGCGTCATACAATTTTACCTCTTTTTTAGCATATTGTAGAATTTCAGGATTCAATAAGGAACCTGAGTATATTACAAGATCAGCTTTTTGTAATAGTTTTTTTGCCTTAATAGTTATCAACTCTGGATCGCCTGGACCAGATCCAACAAAATAGACAGTATTATTATCTATCATTTCTTTTTACTACCATTATAGAAAAATATTTTTGGGTAGGCTGTTTCTTACCTTTGAGATCTTTTAAGTGTTTAATCTCAAGGATGTTTTCATTTGTCGATACATCTTGAGCTATAGCTATCTGAGATTCCTCACTGAAGCCTGTATCTGACAACATTTCAATTACATTATCAAAATATCTCCCATCTTTTAAAAAAACTATGGTATCAGATGCTTTAACTGTATTTTTTACTTTATTTAGATCATAACAAGCTGGAACAATAGACAAATGTTCATTACCTTCTACCAAACTTATTTTTGATTCTGCAGCAAAAGCAAATATTGAAGTAATTCCTGGAATAATCTCTATTTCTATATCTTTATAATTTTTTTTCAATTCTCTATGAATATAAATCCATGTACTGTACAGTGATGGATCACCTACTGTCAAGTATAGCGTTTTTTTACCAGTTTTGACCATTCGTGAAATTTCAGCAGTATTTTTTTCCCAATACTCTTTAAGAGAATTTTTGTCTTTAACCATAGGAAAAACCAGGTGAATAATTTTAGTGGTTTTGTTAATATATTTGGCAACGATAGATAATGCAATACTAGGTTTATCGGACTTGGAAGTAGGCACAAAAATGACATCAGCCTCCTTAATTAAATTTAAAGCTCGTATGGTTAATAATTCTGGATCCCCTGGACCACAACCTACACAAAAAAGTTTCATTTGATTGTTATTGAAAACTGACTAATTTAAATCATAAAATACCATTAAAATCGAATAACATCATATTTTAGTTGCGGAAATTATCAAAACTGGATTTCTTGCAAGCATCATTGTACCAGTTTTAGTTCTTCGTCCTTTTGATATTATTATCTGTGTAAAATCAATATCCTTAAGAAAACTTGATTCATTAACTGTTTTCATAGCTTTAAACATCGTTTCAATAAGGATTGTAGTAATAACTAATCGCCCTCCATGATTCAATTTACTAATGGATTGATCTATTAATTCTTGAGTTTTTCCTGTAGTCCCTCCTATAACAATTCCATCTACAGCAGGTAACGATTCTAGTATATCCATAGCATTTCCTAGTCTTATTTCTGCTTCGACTTTAAACTTTTGAAGATTTTTCTTTGTTAGGTTAACGGCTTGGAAATCCAAATCCACTCCAAAGACTTTTCCCTTCAGACATTGAAGACAAAGTTCCACTGTGATACTGCCACTTCCACACCCTATATCGATAGCTGAATTATTTTCCTTTAGTCGGAGTTTGCTTATTATTATGGAACGAACCTCTTCTTTTGTAATAGGTATTTCCTCTTCACGTAGAAAAAATTCGTCAGGAATACCAGGCGATTTACTATTCCAACACATATTCCATTTACGTGGCTAGGTTTTGATGTAAGCCTGTATAAGACACTATCATAAACATTATTAACAAGAAAATGAAAGGAAAAATACCGTTAGTAATAAATTTTCTTTTCTCTGCTTTTGGGACATTGGGAATAATCTTTTTTGAGATCCAATAAGAAATAATATAGAAAAGCAGACTCATTATAATAATAATACCGAATGTAGTTCCTTGATTAGTGCCTGGAGTTATACTGAATGCTATAATAATACCTGCTAGCATGCCCAATAGAGCTCGGATGTAGTAAATTTTATCAGTTGGTTCCAAATATTAAGTTCATTTAATACTAGGGAGTTTAATTTCTTCCGGTCTTATTTTTTCCTGAATTTGTAGTTAATATTTAGCTGCTCTCATTTACATTAGCATTGGAGTTATCATCCATAGAGTTAAGGTATATTGTTAATTATGTGAATTTGCAGCTTACAAGTGGTGGTTACTACTTAAGCCAAATCAATGCAATCACAAGAGATTCTCTGGCATTAAAATTTCATCATTCAACCGAACACGACATTCTTTTGGTAATATCTACAAAAGGTTTGTGGCCTACTAAAATATTATTCAAACAAGTAGAAGAAAACGATTTAGTTAGAAATGCAAGGAAGGAACTTGAAAGATCCCGTATAATATCAATTCAACAATTGGATTCAGAAAGAATAGCTATTTTCAAATTTGAACATCTTGATAGAAAAATTCGATATTTAATATGCGAATTCTTTGGTCAAGGAAATATAATAATTTGTGATGAAACTATGAAAATAATTTCACTTCTTAATCCATTAGAAGTAAGACACAGAACTTTGCACATAGGATTAAAATATGCACCTCCTCCGTCATATAGCTCGGATATCTTTAATATAACAATTGAAGAATTTGAATCAAAATTTCAGAATGAAACTAAAAATCTGGAGATTACAAAATGGTTAGGAAGAAATCTCTCATTGCCAAAAAAATTTGTTGAAGCAATACTTTTTCGTGCACGTATAAGTACTAACAAGAAGATAAAAGAGATTACAAAGGATGAACTTTGTGGAATATTTACCAATACAAAAAAACTTGTAAACGAAGTTATTTGTGAAACAAAACATTCTCCGATAGTTATTTTAGATAGTGATAATGTAGCAATTGACGCGTCTCATGTTGAATTGAAAAAGATGGAGGATTCAAATATGAAATCAGTTCCAACTTTTATGGATGCATTAGATGAGGTTTTATGTACTGATATTATTACTATTGGTAAAAAAATTCATACAATAGAACTTGATAAAAAAATTTCAATTCTTGAACATGACCTTCGTGAACAAGATAAGGCTAAACAAAAAGTATTATCTAAGTCTAATTCTATAAGAAATCTTGCTTCTGATTTGATGAAAATATCTATTTCTGATTCAGGTGAATTAAATAGTTTATTACATAAACATTCTACTAGTCTAATAATAGAAAAAGGGAAAAAATACGTAGATATAATGGAAGAACTAATTCCATTGGATGATAATTTAAGAAAAGTTTCTTCACTTCTTTATACAAGAGCAAAGGAAATGGAAAGAGGAAGCGAAACCATCGATAAGGCTAGGATTAAAATATTAGATGAAATAAAAGAATTGAAAAACAAAACTACTATCGCGGAAAAAAAAATAAATTTAAAAGAACAGAAAACAAAGGAATGGTTTGAAAGGTATAGGTGGTTCATTACTTCCAATGGATTATTGGTAATTGGAGGTAGAGATAGCTCCTCAAATTCAGCTATAATAAGGAAACATATGACTGATCAAGATCTGGTTTTTCATGCTGAAATACATGGTTCTCCTTTTTTTTTAATTAAAAATATAGGTCATAGTGTTGAAGATATGACTACAAATAATCAAAGCATTATAGAAACAGCTATCGCTACTGTTTCTTTTAGTAGAGGATGGAAAGATGGTTTATCAAGTGCTGACGCATACTGGGTATATCCTGATCAAGTTAAAAAAGGTGCTCCAACAGGTCAATTTCTTCCAAAAGGATCTTTTGTAATTGAAGGAAAGAGAAATTTTGTCAAGGCACTAGAGTTAAAATTATCTATAGGTGTGACAAAAGATAATGATATTTATAAGTTAATATGTGGACCTGTCGATAGTATAAAATTAAAATCAATAATTTATTCAATTATAGTTCCAGGTAGTATAGATCCTATGAATGCTGCAAAAAAAATAAAATCAGAATTGATTACAAATTCTCAAAATATAGATGATGATTTAGTAGAATTTTTAAAAAGAATGTCTTTAGATGATATAATTAGGATATTACCTTCCGGTAAAATCAAAATAGCCTCATCAGGAAAAGGAACACTAGTCGAAAATTTGTAATAAATTTTTTTGCAGTAAACTAATTAAGTTCGATAATACAAATAATCCATGTGGGAACCAATCTAGGAAGCAAACACAGGGATGCAAATATGACAACTAGGGTTTTAGTTAGAGATGTCATGAACAGCCCAATTATTTCATCTTCTCCTGATTCTAATATCAAAGAAATTGCTGAAAAAATGAAAAAAGAGAGGATTGGTAGTATTGTTATATTCAAGAATGAAGAACCTGTTGGTATAGTCACTGATTGGGATATCGTTACTGATGGATTTTCTAGAGATGTACCACCGAGTTCTATAATTGTATCAGAGATTATGAAAAGACTATACACTATTGAAGGAGAAGAAACCATAACAGAGGCAGCTAGGTTGTTAAGAAAGCATAACATAAAACGGCTTGGTGTTGTTTATAAAAATAGATTAGTAGGTATCATATCATCTTCTGATGTCATCGCTGTAACCCCTGATCTAATAGATGTCGTATCCGAAAAATCAGCCTTAATTAGAGGTGAAACGGGTCGTCCACAAGGACACATTTCTGGTTATTGTGATGAATGCGGAGAATGGTCAGATCTATTATTATACAATGATGGAACATTTATCTGTGAGGAATGTAGAGTAGAGTCTACAGTAGAATAAAAACATAAGTTCATAATTTCTTGTACTTTCTCATTGTTTTATTAGCAAAATTACTTTTCAAACAGTAGGCAGAATATATGATCTATAGTATAATACTTTGATATAGTCTAAAGTATTCTTAATTATGAGTTAAATTAAATATTTTGTTGCAAATTATTTTTTATTGTATTAAAAGAATTAAGTCTTATTAAAACAACAATTAATATCTTTATTTTTTTATCTCCTCAAGATAATATAAATTACCAATCTTCTATCATATTAATACTAAAATTAGTAATTTATTATTAACTTTACATATTACTATATACATATTTTAAGTTACAATTTATTATAAAGTTTCTCTAAGGGAACTTTCAATATCATTAATATATGAAATATTGTATTATATTGGAATTGAATGTTTGTTATAGTTAAACAATACTAATAGCAATCTTCACAAATAATCAATAAAAAATTGTCATTATCAATAATAATCATAATATAATGAAAGTTATATGTTAATAGCCTTTTACAAGGATATTTCTCTAGATGTAACCTTAACCATTATTTCTGTTAAAGTTTTCATATTTCCAATAGTACACTCTTTTGCTTTTGCTTTATCAAAAATACTTCTCATCATCAAATATGATTGTCGATATTATCTATCTGAAAGAAGTGACCGGAAGTCAAGGAATTGATAAAAAAAGATATTGATAATAATCTTACACAATTTCATATTGTCTCATCTATATTTATTTTAATATTCTTTATTGGAGTTTCATATCCAGAAGTTACCTTTGCCGAAGAAGTAATAGGTACAATTCCTGTTAATGTTAGTAGTATAGCCACATTTGGAGAGGAATTTGAACAAGTAGAACCAACATTATTTGGGATCAATAATGAAACATTTGGTAACAAATTCTACCCTTCACAAAATGAACCCAAAAATGAGCAAAGCAATAGGGAGTTATCTTTTGGATTTCAAGATAATAATAATGAATCTTCAACAAATTTGAACTCAGCAATTCCTAAAGTAAATATTCCTTCAATGCCACTTTCGCTAACTCAGTTAACTATGGGTTATGTAACCAAAGATTCTAACAATAATATCAAAACATCTAACAATAAGAATGACCTTGCTAACCATATCAATAGAAACAGAGACACGGTCGGAAATGAATCTACAACCACATCTGACTCCATTATTTCTACATTTTTTGCAGAAAATACAACAATCGCTGAAGCTCAATGTCTAATGTGTGCAGATTTAGCACTACTTCAGTCTGGTGGTCAGTCCCAACAGGGAACTGTTTCCGACGCCTTAATAGGAAATTCTACTAACAATATCCTTAATATTTGTCCCTCTGATACCCCTCAAACCGGATTCAATGCTACAATAGATGCTACAAGTCTTAATGCTGAGCAAAAAGCAGATGTAAAAAATGCTTTTGCTGAGTGTTTAAATAATGCACCGGACTTTGTAGCAATTGTAGTAGATACTACAATTGATAGTGCGACTGATGGCGATGGAGATCCTGTCGAAAATCTTAGTTCAACATTTTCAAACGACATTAACTTTACATTTTCTGGTACCACAAATGTTGATGATGAGCTGGTAACAGAGCGTGGCTTTGTATGTATGTTAGATG
>JAATVK010000266.1 GCA_014523485.1 Nitrososphaerales archaeon TH5894 | reverse complement strand
GGATATTCCTTTAACTTTGCTATTTTAGTAATAGTAGTAGTAGAGTTATCTTTAATAAAATTATATAATTCTGATGGTAATAAACCTATGGGTTTTATACTAAGGTATGACCATGTTGAAATAACTTTAAATCCTAATTTTTCCATCAATCCTTTTGATGCTTCGTTGTTTATAGAAACTATTGCAGACGAATATATCGCTCCCCTTTTTTTTGCATAATCTAATATATGAAGTGACATTTTAGTAGCTAATTTTTGAGACCTATATTTAGGGTCAACTCTTATTCCTTCAATCCATATTATTTTTTCTGGAATTAAAATCCCATGAGAGATTGCTATTGGTATTTCTATGTTATTTTCATTTACAACAGCTACCAGCAATATACTATTAGGTTCTCTGATCCATATATCCCAAACCCTGTCAATGTAATCTCCCCAACTGAATATATTTTTACAAAAATTTAAAACATAATCTTTATCAAGATCTGTAGCTACTCTGAATTTCGTCGTCGTAGGAGTCATGTATTAATGAAGATTATCATTAAGGATTTTTGATATTTAAAATTTCTCTCTCCCTCCCTCTAAAAAATAAGATAGTAGGAAGGTAGGTAGTAAAATTTACAAACACTGATAACATTTCACTTGTTTTTTTGGTTGAATAATAATAATCAAAAAAAACATATCGTGAAAACTTATTGTTTCTTTTTCCTCATATTTTCCCATCAATAGATTAATTAATAAGAGATAAAATAATTATTTTTGCTACTATATACATATATATCTATCGTGGAAGAAGAAAATATCTTAGAACAATATAATTCAAAATTATATTCCTTACAGGAAAAAAACTTAATTTCTAGAGCTCAATTAGATCATTTTCTTCAAAGAGGATTACAAATAATAAATCCTAGTAATAAACACTTCAATTTATTTTCATTAGCAAAATTTTTACCATATATAATAATTGGAGCTTCAAAGGATTATATTGATAAATTAAATATTCCATATCAGGCTACTAGCTATGTAGCTGCAGAATCCTCTCCAAACTCAGACCGATATATCTATAAAATACCTTTGAAAGAAGGGGGTGGAGTTCATCAGCTAACTGGAGGCAAAAGGAAATTTGGTGACAATCTATATGCTTCTACCCATAAGATAATAATGGGATATCAAGCAATTCTTTCCAGTATTTACAATCTCGTACAAAATAAAAAACAAACATTGGATTGGAGATTTTATGCAAATCATTTCGTACAATCTTCCCCAGATTTATATGAAGATCTTTGTAAATTAAATGAAATATATTCAAGACAAACTAGTTCTCCTCAGTATTTCATAATAGTAGCCAGACATGCTAAATCTTTTCAAAGATCTGGAATAATTGATTTCTACCTAAAAAATCAAATTGCAATTTTCAATCAAACTGTTAGGAAAATTATATTTCTAACTGATCAAAGTGGGTATGATTATTGTTCTAAAGTTATTAAAGAAAGTGATGATATCAAATATGTTACCACAGGAGATAAATTTAACATTCATGATGGATTAAGAAATTTAAAGAAAAAGTACAAAATCAATCTCATATTGAATGATGGAGGAAGGATAATGTCAAATGGATTTAAAGAAAATGGTGTAATAGGTGAAGAGCGCGTTACTTTGGAGCCTTATCCTGGAAAAGAATTTCTAGACTTTGAAAATAAAGATCATTTATTGAAAGACTGTACTCTTGGTATTAAAGGGACTGGCTTAGATGGAAGTGAGTTAAATGGGGGTTTATTAGCACATTCTAGCAAAATCAATGGCGAAGAAAAAGCTAATGTATATGTTTATCCACTCTATGATAGAGAAATGCTATAAAAATACTATACAAATTCTTTCTTTCTTTTTTTTATAATATTGAATATATAAAATAATATATATCAAAAAATTTTCAAATTAATTATCAACTAATCTCAAGTGTTATTCTCTACTTGGAATGATAGTAAAATAAATTTATTATAATAAATAATTAAATAAAAAATAATGAATCTTCATGGAGATATTAAAACCATATTGAACCTTGATATCTCAGACTAGCATATTCTTTGTCTTATTTAACATAGATAAAATTATGATTATTAAAAGAAAAATCCATAGCCATCTAAGGAGTACATATCACAACAATAGAGGGCTATGATATTTCAGTCCTACTGATTTGCCCTTTGGACTGTACTACCATTGATGATACATAATATTTAACCATTTAACTGATATATCATTGATAATTTATTATTTATATTATTATTGATGGAAGTTAAAAAGCCATAGCCTTTCATTGTTGGTTTGTTGTTGTTATCCAATCCATTAGTCAACCTCATTCTTTTTTCGTTAGGCTATGGATGATTATATAACAATAGCTATTCGAAAAAAAATCTTAGATAATATAATATATTTTTAAAATTTGAGACTATTTGTTGTTTTTATTATTATTAGAATCAAATGTTATATCCGACTTAACATGCTGCCAGCAATATGTTTAGAGTACTCGTCGTCTGAGATAAAAAGATTAGTAAATTGATTATGCGATATGAGCAGGCCTTTGTTCTTGACTGGATCCTTCTTTATATCCTTTTAATATCTGAATTAACTGTTGAATCTGGTTAATTAATTCTATTTGATTTCGTTCCAAAACCTGCATTTTGAAATATGTCTCTTGAGTATTTCTGAAAACAAAGTTTTTCCAAATAATTTCTTTATTTTGGACTAAAATATTGACAAGTATCTGTATTCTTTTCTCTGGAAAATTCAATTGGTCATGTAATACCTTTCTTAGATTATCTATTGCCATTTCTCCGCGAAGATATAAGAATAAAATATTATCACGGATAAATCGTAAAGAAGCTCCTAAAATTTGGTTATCCAGACCTGTATATTCCAGTATTTTATCAATTGGATTATTTTCAATGAAAAGTTTTACAATTACACTTTCTATTGCCTTTTCATATTGTTGATCATTTAAAGCCAAGAGTTTCTTAGCATCTAATTTTGGTAAAACTGATTTGGTAGCAATTGCATTGACAATTAAACTAGCATGAACCTGTGGTAATCCTAATTCTATAAATTTCTTAATGATAGGATTTTGGCCATATGGTATTGCACCAGCAATTTCTAACGCAATTATTGTTAATTGTTCGTTTTGCTCATTGGTCAAATCTTCAGGATTTTCTTCCAGATTTGTTAAAATTGAGACTTGTTGTTCTTTTTCTAAACCATTAAACCAGTTAATAGCATTTTTTAGATTTTGAGATGGATTGGCAAATAGAGACATTGTCTAAAGATAAATAAATAAATACATAAATTATTAAAATTTGATTTGATTTTTAATAAGAGTTAGATTGGTTAAGATTTTATCTAAAAGAATATTAAATTGAATGTCATTGTCATTATCTGTATTTTTATTTTCTATTAAGAATGAATTGGAGGTTCTTGGTTGCAAAAAATCTAATTGATAACTAAATAACTCGTTAGTTCGAATCTTCTCCATAAAAGATATGTAAGGTTCTAATATAAAACTGTTATAATTATTGCTGCTTCTTTTTTATGAGCAGCAATAATCTTCTTTAATTTTATATTATCTCAACTTACCTGCCTCTTTTCCTGCTTGATTGCATTCTTCCAAATAGATTTTTTCACATTCATTAGATATAGTTATGAATTTGTGTATAACGGATATGATAGCAGTGTCATATACAGATTTGATATCACCTTCAGTAAGAATGTCTACACCTCGATCATCGATGGTTTTTAGGATTTGTTCTTTACATATTTTCCTAATTACACCGTTGATATCAAAAATATATTGGTCGATCTTGGCAAGATTCTTGTTCGAATTATTAATACTAGTATTAGTTTTGTTAAAAATCAATGTAACCCTATATCATTGTAATCTAATAGTTTATAATAATTTTCTAGTAGGATTTATTTTAACCTGTTAATTAAAAGACCTGGAACGTGTGAAAATATTATAAATTGAATATATATTTTCGTTTTTTTATCTTCAGTTTGAGTTTATGTGAGAATATGTATAAATTAAGATTTCTACTTGTTACAATATATATATACATGACCGAATCTTTTCTTGAGGCTCTAAAAAAAAGAGTATTACTGTTTGATGGTGCAATGGGTACTGAAATTCAAAAATTAAATCCAGAACCTCAAGATTTTCCCAATCATAAAGATGGTTTTAATGATGGGCTAATACTAAGTAGACCAGAATGGATAAAGGAAATACATAGAAGTTACATAAAGGCTGGAGCAGATTGTATTGAAACTAATACTTTTGGTGGAAATAAATTCAAATTAGACGAATATGGTTTTGGAGATCAAACTATTGAATTTAACAAACAAGCGGCAGAATTAGCTAGACAAGTATGTAATGAATTCCAGGATAAAACTCATTTTGTAATTGGATCAATGGGGCCATCAGGTTTTCTTCCCAGTTCAAATGACTCTGATTTGGGCCAAATATCTTTAGATAAAATAATCAATGCTTTTGCTCTTCAAGCAGAAGGTTTGATTTTGGGAAACGTGGATGCACTATTAATTGAAACAAGTCAGGATATCCTAGAAGTTAAACTAGTAATAGAAGCTTGTCATAATGCAATGCAAAAAGTTCAAAAAGAAGTACCTATCATTGCAAATATAACTTTAGATCAATATGGGAAAATGCTTCTTGGAACCAATGTTCAATCCGCGTATACAACAGTCTCTGATATGGGAATCAATATTTTTGGTCTAAATTGTTCTACAGGACCAGATGAAATGACCGCTAGCGTTATTTGGTTAGACGAACAACAAGATTTACCTATACTTGTAGTTCCTAATGCCGGTATGCCTCATAACGAAGGTGGAAAAGCAGTTTATAAAATGACACCAGATAAATTAACAGAGAAACTAGAGGAATTCATTTTAAAGTACAAGAATATAAAGATCGTTGGAGGTTGTTGTGGAACTACTCCTGAGCATATTGCGAAATTACGGAAAATGATTGACAACAACAACAATACCAACAATATTAAAAAATAAATAATCCTGAATCCTATTTATTATTGATACAATAGGAAGGAAAAATTACTATAGGTATTTATTTTGTAAATTTTCATTTGTTTATGATTACAACCAAAAAAAAATTATAGGAATGTATGAATGAATTATGGCCAAAATTCCAAGAATTAGTTCAGCGTTAAATGCTGTTGACATACAACAAAATCCTCCTCCATTAATCATAGGAGAACGAGTTAACAGTCAAGGCTCTAGGAAAGCAAAGGAGATGGTTCTAAAAGATGACTTTGAAGGTCTTCTCAATCTCGCCAGAAGTCAAGTCGAAGAAGGAGCACACTGTTTGGATATATGTGTGGCAACCACAGAGAGATCTGATGAACATGATTTCATGTGCCAACTAGTAAAACGACTGTGTTTAGAAATAGAAGCTCCTCTGGTAATAGATTCAACAGATCCTAAAGTAATTGAATCTGCAATTAAACAAATACCAGGAAAACCAATAATCAATTCAATCAACTTGGAAGGTGATGGAAGTAGATTTCATTCCTTAGCTCCTCTTATGATAAAATATGGAGTTCCTGCTATTGCAATGTGTATTGGCCCTAATGGAATGGCTAAAACCTCTAAAGAAAAACTGGAAACTGCACAACTCTTATTCGAAACAGGCAAAAAATATGGACTAAAACCTTGGCAATTTATATTTGATGTTCTAACCTTTACTTTGGCGACTGGTCAAGAAGAGTTTCTAGACTCTGCAAAAAATACTTTAGAGGGAATTAAACTAGTAAAGGAAAACCTGCCTGGTAGTTTCACTACTTTGGGGTTAAGTAATGTTAGCTTTGGTCTACCCACACATGCAAGGAAAATAATCAATTCTGTATTTCTATATCATGCAATAAAATCTGGTTTGGATTCTGTAATAATTAATCCAAAGGATATAGTTGCCTACTCGGATATTAGCGAGGAAGAAAGAAAACTTGCAGAAAATTTAATCTTTAACCTTCAAAATACAGCTTTATCAGATTTAATTTCCTATTATGAAAATAAAACAAGTACCGACCAAACAAAAAAACTATCGAATGGAAATTCAAAACTTGATATCGATCCAACTTGGAAATTTGATAAAAAATGTTATTATAGAATAGTAAATAGACTTCGCGAAGGAATAGAATATGATGTTGTAGGCGCAATTTTGGATAATGTTAAGGAAAAGGACCCAAAAGTTGAACTATCCTTAACCGAATCATCATCATCATCACTATCCACCTCCTCCTCCTCCTCCTCCTCTTCTTCTTCTTCGTCACCATCTTTGGTACTAAATGATGATGATAACGATGATAACGATGGTATTGCTGATTTATCTAAGAAAGAATTACATGCAGCAGCAGTAAAGACTTTGAATGAAACTTTACTTCCTGCAATGAAGGAAGTGGGCGATAAATTTGGTTCAGGTGAAATAATTCTTCCTTTTGTTCTCAAATCCGCAGAATGTATGAAAGCTGCAGTTGCTGAGTTAGAAAAATATCTTATTAAAAAGAAAGATGTTTCAAAAGGAAAAATTGTATTATGTACTGTATATGGTGATGTCCATGATATAGGGAAAAATCTAGTTAAAACAATTCTGGTGAATAATGGATATTCTGTTTACGATTTAGGTAAACAAGTACCATTGCAAACAATTGTTAATAAAATTGGTGAAGTAAATGCTGACGCAGTGGGATTATCCGCCTTACTTGTTTCTACCTCAAAACAGATGCAGATATTTGTTAATTATGCAAAAGAACATAATATACAAATACCAATCCTCTGCGGAGGCGCTGCTATCAATACTAACTATATTAATAGAATCGCAAAGGACGGAGGGATCTATGAACAAGGTGTTTTCTATTGTAAAACTGCTTTTGATGGTTTGAATGTAATGAATAATTTAATGTCTGATAAAAGGAATCAATATATTTCCAAATGGAAAGAAAAAGTAGAGCTCTGGAAAGAATTCAAACCAACCTCTTCCTCAATAAATGTATCTATCCCCCAACATAGCGGTATAAAACCAGTTTCTCCACCCATTCCACCACATACAGGTCTTCCAATTCGATTAGGTCTTGAAGATATAAATTTAGAAGAAGTATGGAATTTTTTAAATAAAAAGTCTCTTTTTACGCTATCGTGGAGTTTTAGGGGTAAGGCTGCATCCGGGTTAACAGAAGAAGCAGAAAAATTATTGATTGAATGGAAAAAACGAGTTATTGATGAAAATCTATTTTCACCGAAGGTAGTTTATGGATATTTTCATTGTCACAATCGGAGTAATAAGCTGGTTGTAGATGCTTCTAAAGGATGCAATGAAGTTATTTTTGATTTCCCCCGTTCTACAAAAGGAAGGCATTTGTGCTTGACTGATTACTTTGGAGAAAATGATATAGTTGCATTTCAATCAGTTACGGTTGGTAAGAAAGCGTCTTATACAATTGAAAAATGGAATGAAGATAACAAATATACTGATGCATACTATCTTCATGGACTGGCTGTTGAAACTGCTGAAGCATTAGCTGATTGGACAAACTCTTTGATTCGTAAGGAATTAAAGATTGACTCAAAAAGAGGCTTACGATACAGCTGGGGATATCCAAGTTGCCCTGATATTACTCAACATAAATTAGTATGGGAACTTTTAGATCCTGCCAAATCCGATATGACATTAACAAACGCAGGACAAATAGTTCCGGATCAGTCCACTGCTGCCATTTTTATTCATCATCCAGACGCAGAATATTTTACATTGTAAATTTTTTTATTTTGTTGAATTGAATGAATTAATTTGTAGTTATCAATAGTTACGTTATTTTAAGTTTTAAAACGATAGATGTATAAAATATTCCATTAGAATAATAATGGTAATTTAATGTGTGTGTTTGTGATTTTGTATTAGCGTGTTCTATAGATAATTCTCCTAGCTACTTTACATATGATAATGCTGAGACCATGATAATTATTCAATCAAAATCAAGTGCTCTTGCCAATCAAAATGATTTTTATTACATCGAACCTTATATAGAATTACTAATATCCCATGAATCACTTCATTTTGTTATAAAAAAGATAGAAGGATCTCTTGAATCAGAAAAGTTAGACAATCTTGAGGTCATAGTTCACAGAAATGGAAAAAACTATCAAGTAACAATAAACAATATGTTGTTTGCCTCTGATAACTCTGGTTTAGTATTAGAATAGTGATCTAGTTTATTATCATCATCATTATTATTATTATCATCTACAACTATTTTTCAGTTCAAAAATAAATTTCTGTAATGTAGTGAACAGTGTATCTTTATTCTCTAGTTCTTTAATTTTTTTTATAATTGCACTTCCTATAATTACCGCATCTGCTCCAGCATCGATCATATATTTTACGTGTTGAGGATTACTTATTCCAAACCCTACAGCAAGAGGAATATCCTCTGCTGCAGTAACTTTCTTTACTCTTTTTATTGATTCGATGGTATATTTATCAAAGCCTTGCCTTTCTCCCGTAGTGCCATAAACTGATATAGCATACAAAAAACCAGTACATATTCTGCTAATCATTTTCAATCTTTTTTCGGAAGTATTAGGTGATACTAAAAAAATTGTAGACATTCCTATATTTTGCATTGTATTTAGATATTCTTTAGATTCTTCTATTGGTATGTCTGGAATTATAAAGCCGTCAATGCCACTTGCTTTAGCTTTTTTTGCAAATTGAATGTATCCTTTTCTGTATAAAATGTTTGAATATGTCATAATAATTAAAGGAATATTTGGAAAAGTTTTCCTTATTCTTGAAGATAATTCTAAGCACATATCAGGAGTAGTGCCAGCTATAAGTGAATTTTGAATTGCATCTTGAATTGTAGAGCCATCTGCAATAGGATCGGAAAATGGTATTCCAATTTCTATAATATCAGCTCCTCCATTTATTAATGAAGATATTATATGCTCAGATGTCTTGATATCAGGATAACCAGCAACTACATAACAAATAAGTGCTTTCTGACTCTTATTCTTTAATTCATTAAATTTACTTTCTATTCTATTTTCCTTTAATATACCATTACTCTTATACATATTTACTCTCTGATCCCATTAAGATAGTTTTGTACTACCTCAACATCCTTGTCACCTCTGCCCGATAATGTAATGACTATAGTTTCTGATTTTTTCATTTTTTTAGCTAATTTTATTCCATAGCTAATTGCATGAGCTGATTCTAAGGCAGGAATTATCCCTTCTTTTTCTGAAAGAATTACGCAAGCTTTGATGGCATCATCATCTGTACATGATTTATAATTGACTCTTTTAATCTCTTTTAAGTATGAATGTTCAGGCCCTACTCCAGGATAGTCTAACCCAGCACTTATACTATGAGTAGCACTTATCTGACCCATTTTATCTTGTAAAAGGTAGGTCTGCATTCCATGTAAAATTCCAGTTGAACCTGCTGAAAGTGTTGCAGAATGCTTTCCTGTTTTAATTCCACTTCCTTCGGCTTCAATACCATAAAGAGATACTTCTTGGTCACCTATAAATGGATAAAATGAACCAATGGCATTACTACCACCTCCAACACATGCAACAATGGCATTTGGTAAAGTACCGGTAATTTTTCCTATTTGTTTTTTTATTTCTTTACCTATTATACTTTGAAAGTCCCTTACAATCATAGGATAAGGGTGTGGACCTACTACCGATCCAATTACATAATACGTATTCTCTACATTTGTTATCCAATCTCTTAAAGCCTCATTAATTGCATCTTTAAGTGTCTGTGTTCCAGATTTTACTGGATGTACTTTAGCTCCTAATAATTTCATTCTAAATACATTGAGTTTTTGTCTTTCGGTATCTTTTAAGCCCATATAG
This sequence comes from Nitrososphaerales archaeon TH5894, assembly GCA_014523485.1. Taxonomy (GTDB): domain Archaea; phylum Thermoproteota; class Nitrososphaeria; order Nitrososphaerales; family Nitrososphaeraceae; genus TH1177. Next base: position 4,593 of record JAATVK010000266.1, on the reverse strand, counting down.
ACCTCACATTCAAGCCCAAGGACTGCAGAGGCAATAGCGGTACCAACTCCATGCTGACCTGCACCAGTTTCAGCTATGATTCTTTTTTTACCCATTTTTTTTGCTAACAAACATTGTCCCAATGTATTGTTAATTTTGTGAGCTCCACCATGAAGTAGATCTTCCCTTTTTAGATAAATTTTAGCTCCGTCGACATATTCGGTAAGATTCTTTGCCAAATAAATTGGAGTCGGTCTACCAGCATAATTTTCCAAATAGTCTTTTAATTCTTTTTTAAAATTAGAATCATTTGTAAATTTTTTATATGATTCTTCTAATTCTTCTATAGCAGGAACTAATGTTTCAGGGATGTATTTTCCTCCAAAATTACCGAATTTACCATTAAACGGAAAGTTATATTTTTTCATTTATATGCTTGATAAAACAAAACAAGCATAATAATTGTAACGTTTGTTTCTTGGATTCATAAAATTTTTTTCTTCAATATTTTAATTTTTTTGATCTTTAATTATATTATTTAGATAGAAACTACTCTTATACTCTTACTCCGAATTAGAAATTGGTAAAATCTGAAAATATATGTGATCCAAATAATAAATATTAATAGCAGCAGCAGCATCTCAATGGAGGAAACATATCAAAATAAAAAGATTACCCAAGAAAGAATAAAATTATTAAATAGGGTTAACTAATTCTTTTATCTTTGTAGCAATTTGTTTATTATTTTCCATTATACTCGTTCCAATTAAGAATGCGTCAGCTCCGGCATTTTTCAGTTGCTTTATTTGATTAGAATTAGTTATTCCACTTTCACTAATAATCACGTTTTTTGCCTTATTAAATTTCTTTAATAATTTTTCTGTAATTTGTAAATCAATCTTTAAATTCTCTAAATTACGATTATTAATTCCTATTAAATCTGCTTTACCCAAATTAAATTTTAGAATTTCGTTAAATTCATGTTCATGGTGAACTTCAAATAAAATATTTAGGCCCCTTTTGTTAGCATATTTAACAAATCTATCTAAATCACCTTCAGCAAGATTTTTATCAAAAATACTCTTAATTAGTAAAATATAATCTGCTCCAATTTTTTTAGCGCAATCTAATTGTATTTCACTTACAATAATATCTTTCATTAACATTGGAATGGACGTATCCTGTCTAATCATAATAAAGTTAGTTAAAGATCCATTAAACAAATACTTCTGGGTCAAGACTGAAAGACCAGCTGCACCTCCTTCTGTCATTTCTCTTGATATTCTTAACAAGTCTACATTATCTCTATTCATAATTACTCCTTTTGAAGGTGAAGAAAACTTTATTTCAGTGATAAGAGGTATTTTGTTTTTTGTTTTTATATCTAAAATATTTTTCTTTAAATTAAGAGGTTCATGAGAATAATCAATATCTTTTATATTGTATAATCCTTCATCTATACTCTTAAAAGAATTTTTAACTAACCTCCTGATCATATTTTCGCTATTAGAAGAAAAAAATTTACTCGTTTGAACTCCACCTAAATAACCATCAGTAACTTGCTGTTATATCTATTATGTATAATCATTTGTAAAGAAAAGTAAAATTTATTGCATCCAATAGTATTATAAAACCTGTGACTAAGGTAATAAATAAAGTAGTAGAAGATCTCATCTCGGAATTTACCGAAGTCAGAAAGCTAACCGATGATCTGTTTAAAACACTAAGTATTGAAGATGCCGTTATTCAATCTGACCCTTTTGGCAGTCCTCCAAATTGGCACATAGCACACGTAACATGGTTTTTTCACAAAATACTATTAAAGTATGGCCAAAAACTAAACTTAGAAAAAATTAACCTAGATTATTTAAATTCGTATTATCAAAAGTTTGAAAAAATTTTGCCTAAAAATGACAGAGGTAGATTTCCAAGACCTACTGTTTCAGAGAGTCTTCAGTACAGAAAATATTTAGATAAAAAAGTCTTGTTATTTCTTGAAAAAATTGATGAAGGATCTAATTCTTTAACTAAAGAAATCCAGTATGATTTACAGCTTGCAAATCAACATGAAATGCAGCATCAAGAACTTATGATATATGATTTTCAAAATTATTTTGAAAGATTTCCTGATTCTAATGATAATTACTGTCCCTTTAAAATAAATGATAATTTTGATAAACAAGCCCAAAATAAAAAACATCCTAAAGAAATGGTAAAAATTCCCGGTGGAATTTTTGATATAGGATTTTATGGAGATGGATTTTCATATGATAATGAATTACCAGAACATAAGGTATATCTTTATCCTTATGAAATAGATTCAACTCCTGTATCTAACGGTGATTTTATAAAATTTATAGAAGAAGATGGTTACGAGAGGTATGAATACTGGTTGGCAGATGGATGGGACGTTGTACAAGAATTTAAATGGAATTCTCCACTCTATTGGTTTAAAATAGATGATGTTTGGATGAAAAAAGATTTCTTTGGAACATTAGCTATTAATCCATATGAACCAGTAATTAACGTTAGCTATTATGAAGCTGATGCCTATGCAAGATGGGCAAAGAAAAGATTACCTACAGAAGCAGAATGGGAAAAAGCCGCTAGTTGGAATGAAGATTTAGAAAGAAAAACAAGGTATCCATGGGGCAATGAAATTCGCCCCACTCAGGAACATGCGAACTTGTTAGAATCTTTTCTGTGGAAACCTGCTTTATGTGGTTCCTATGAAAAAGGAAAGAGTTTTTATGGCTGTTATCAAATGATCGGTGATGTTTGGGAGTGGACAAGTTCTGAATATTCATTATATCCTGGTTTTAAATCTAGATTCTCTGAATATACAGATAAATGGGCAATAAATCAAAAAGTATTACGTGGTGGATCGTTTGCTACACCTAGAAGACAGATTAGAAATAGTTATAGAAACTACTTCAAGCCTCATGAACGAATACAATTTTCAGGATTTAGATGTGCAAAGTAGAATTCTTTTAAAATGGTCTTAATAATGCTAGATTAAACCATTCATTTTTATCTACAAAATTTCTTTCTACTCTTAAATTACTTTTTTTAGCTAATTGTTCTATTGATTTTAATGAGTATTTGTAAGAATTTTCTGTAAGAATGGTTTCTCCTTTTTCGAATTCAAAAACTTGATTTAGTTTATTAACTTTAACTTTTTGTTTCACTTTTGAAATTAAATGCATTTCAATTCTATTTTTGACTTGATTATAATATGCTAAATGTTCAAAATTCTCTAAATCAAATTCTCCATCCAATTCTTTATTTATTCTATCTAAAATATTTAAATTAAATTTGGCAGTAATTCCTTCTCCATCGTTATATGCAGCCTCGAGGATATTTTTTTTCTTTTGTAAATCGAATCCAATTAAGAGTGAGTCTTCTATCTTGATATTTTTTCTTAGATTGCTTAGAAATGTTGTTGCATCTTTTGGTTCAAAATTTCCTAAACTTGATCCTAAGAATAATATTAATTTATTATTAGGGATATTATTTTGAGAACTAATAAATTTTGTTACTGTTGCTATTCCTTCAAAATAATCAGATGCTATCGGATGATTGATAATTTTTGGTAAATCGTTTTGCAATTTTAAAGAGCTTGTATATAACATTTCTTGAGAAATGTCAATGGGAAAGTAATGGAGATTTCCTTCTTGTTTTTTTAAAAAGTAATTTAATAAAATTTTTGTCTTTTTTGAACTTCCACTTCCTAATTCTATGATGGAAACATCTTTGTTATCATAGTATTTTAACAAAGAATTAATATTTTCTATTATAATTTTATATTCAGTTATAGTTGGATAATATTCAGGTTGTACACAAATTTGCTCAAAAAGCTCCGAACCTCTTTTGTCATAAAAAAATTTTGGATTTAATTTTTTCTTTTTTCTTCCTAATCCATCTTTTACCTCTTTAGCAAAGTCCTCTACTAATATAGATTTTTTATTATTTTTATGGAGTGACAGCGACAATATTATTGCAAGTATCTTTATCTTTATTAAATTATTGGATAATAATTAAAAGAAATAGAATAATTTGTATATACACAAATAAGTTTGTAATTAAAAGATTTATTTTATATATTTATTTTATTGAATTTGTATGTTTGATATTTAATATAGTTCCAGGTGTGAAAGTGGTATTATTTTTGTAATTTAGTTTTTTAAGAGAAATTAATTATACTGAATTTACATGTAGTGTGATTTTACATAAAAGAATAAACAGGTAAAAAATTATTTTCCAAAGTAAGGAAATTAAGCCATAGTATAAATTTATTAGTTATTTTAGATATATATTTATTAATTAAAGTCAATGTGGAGGAGGAATATACTTTAAAGAAATCAAGAGAGATATTTTTTTAATGATATCTATTCAAAAGTAGAGAGGATAAATGTTGACAATACCCTCTTGAAATAACAGATTATAATTAGAATATTATCTTTGTTCTTATCTTTGGCTGGGTTTAATTATATTAAAAATAATAATTCAATATTATATAATTAAATATGATAAATCTAATAACTCAGTATATATTATTAGCTTGAGTGGAGGGGTCGCGAAGCCTGGTCAAACGCGCAGGACTCAAGATTTCAG
>JAATVK010000265.1 GCA_014523485.1 Nitrososphaerales archaeon TH5894 | reverse complement strand
GTCAATTTATTTCAATTATGCATTTAATAGGGAAATGGTCACTAAAGCCTGTATTAGGATCTTGGACAAAATTAGCATGATATCCTTTATCTTTTTGTATTTTATCTAACCTTTCTGTCAATCCTTTAAGTTTATCTTTTATTAGTTTTATAATCTTTTCATTTAACTTTAATTGTAATGCCTCTTGTAGAATTAATTCTAATTCTTTTTTTTCTTTCACATCTTTATTTAACTCAAATCTTTTTGTTTTAGAAAATCTAAATCCCATAGGACCCAGTTTCTGATATGAATGCAATTTTTTCTTATTATCATAATTAACATTATCACTAAAATCCTCTTCCAATAAATTACTACCTAATGAAAGACAGTTTTTATGTATCTTTATTGAATCCAAATCTATTTTGAGATTTTTTAAATTTTTTAATAATCCTTGGGATACGATAAATTGATCAAATAAAAAGAGTGAATTTGTCTTATAAAAATAATGTGTACCATCAGGAATAAGTTTCCACATACAATTATATAAATAAGGTTTTTCTTCTAAATAAGTTTCTCTATCTGGTTTTGTATTGTTCCAATCTTTTCTTTTCAATTGAAAAATAGTCCTCCAATCTCTCAATAGACTCAGGTTAGGAGTAGCATTAAGAAATTTTACTAAACTTTTATTATAAGGTTCATCATTAAAATCACCCATTAATATAATATTTTCATTCCATTGATCATCTAATTTTTTTATCAAATTTTCATTTTGTTTTATTATTTTTTCTTTGTCAAAATTATCAGAAATAGCGTCTTGATCATTAGATTTAAAATTACGTTCGTATTCTGGACAATCTATTAGACAATTAGGAAGTCTATGAGACTCTTCTTTGGGTATTTTGACTATATCATCTATCAATTTTCCACAATTTTCTGCTACTAGAAATCTTGCGAATTCTGTTTCATCAGATTCAGTAAAATCATCTTTTCCTCTTCTTGATGGCCAATGATTTACAAAAACATAAAGATTTGAATTATTATATAAAACTTTTAATTTTACATAAAAAATATCCCTAGTAGGATAACGCAAATCTATATTATAGGATTTTGATTCAATAAATTCAAAAATTGAATTTGAATAGATAAGGCATGTATCTATTCCACGAATATCAGGACTATCTTTATATTTTGCAACAGAATAATCATTTCTATTTAGATTTCTATTTAATTTTGTTGCTATTTCTTGGGCAAGATATTCATTTTCAATTTCACACATTCCAATTAAATCAGGACCTGTCGAAAAGGTAGATGAAATTCCTTTAACAAGATTATCGATTTTTACATCTCTTACTGTTTCATCCCATCCATTAGTTGGTGTATAATCAAAATCTAATGCCAGATCACTTAATGTTGTATCAAATAGATTTTGTAAATTCCAAAAACACACTTTGATAGAATTCATTAAATAGTATTTTTTTCCTTTTTTAAAAGTTTTTTGATACAATTACTTTTTACTATATCATACAATATTTTTTTCTAACCAATAAATTATAATTACCTGACTTTTAATGGATGGTAAAAGTTTTAGATATTTTTCAAAATCATTATAGTAATTTCATGTATTTACATATCTGTCGGGAGCTGAATAGACACAGTTTTGGTTTTCAATATCACTAATCAGTAGTTAAATTTTTCGGCCCTAAAAATATTTTGTTGTAACTTAATTTTTGGCTATTTGAGAATAATGTTTTATACAACATGTGATATAAAGCAGTCTATTGAAACAGACAAGAATAGGAATAATTTTTATGGTATTAGGAGCTGTCCTGTTAGTAATTCCATTAATTATAACAATAACTGAGAGTTCCATTCGAATATTTGTTCCAATGATTGGTTTACTATTTTTACTTTTTGGTTTTCCAATAATGTTACATGGTAAGAAAGACAAGAATATAGAAAATTAGGTAAAAATACTAATAAAATCTTTTATCATAATGAAAATAGAAATTAAAACCGATAGAGGTACAAAATAAATGTCTAATGTATGTTAATATCAATAATAATTAAAATTTGTATTTGAATATATCAATTATCTTATTAAATATCAATTATTATTTTTATTATCAATAAATCATGTGCTATTCTATTTATTGTTAGTCCTCCAATCTGCTACAATTACATTAATAGTTCCATCGTCTTTAAGAGACTTATTAAACGGATAACGTTCTCTGAACCCAATATATCCAGAATGGTTATTTCCCCATTCGGCTACTGTGTTATCAACAAATGGTTGATAAATTCCACTTGCATTCTTAAATGGAGGAATTTCGGACACAACGTTATGTTCCATATAATTTTGAGGAAAAGGTTCTTCTTTGTTTAGGCCTAATAAGCCTAATGGATTTTCATTTTCTGTCTTTACATATAAACCTAGAAGTAAATTGTCTTTAGAATTATATAGATTATAGAAGTTGTCTACTATATTATCAATGGCATTCCCAAACTGTGTATTTTTTGATGTTGCTCTATCGCTAATTGCTGCTCCGATAAGATGTATAGAAGTGATATTATATGCTGAATTATTCTTCCATGTTTCATTATTATTTAAGTTTATTAAGGCATTTTCAACTACTTTTGCACCTAAAGAATGAGCAATTATTCTAATATTGTGATTTGGACATTTTGTTTTTAAATCAGTTAGAAATTTTGCTAGCTTAGGTCCATTCTGTTTTGCTATAGATTTAGCAATAGTCCATCCTGAAGGATTTATAACAGTATTTGAATCCCAGCTAAAACCTACTACTGGAATATTATATTCATTCGAAATCAATGATAAGTTGGTTCTATCTATCTGTTCTTTAGCTGCAATCTGTCCTGTCCATACTCCATGAATATATACTGCTAATTCATTATTGTCAGAGCAAGGATTTCCATTTAATCCAGGAACATTATAGGAGTCATAATCTTCTATATTATGAGACGAAATCAGTTGACCTGTCTCAAGGTTAAAGTGATTACGAGTCGATACTATTTTTAATTTCTTATTTAATATATTCAAAAGATTAGATGTAAAAGGTGGATGACGACGATGTCTTGCTAATAAGTCCTTATAAATAGACCAATTTTTCATAAGTTATATTTTGTAATCTTCATCATATAATTGAATACATTTAATTTTTACTATCACGAATTCCTTTTGATATGTAATATATCGTGTATTGGAATATTGAGTACAGTACTTTTTTCTTTAATGCATACTGCAATAATTATCTGAATATGGACTAATAGAAGGAAACTTAATAGTCAAAATTATAATTCTTTGATTTTGATAAATTCTAATTTTTCAATTTCTTGTTTATTCTTAATTTTACCAGTCATGATAATTATATAAACTTTTGGAAATATTTTATTATAATGAATTCGGGGTTTAATAGCTCCTACAGTTATTCATACTGACTAACATTTATTGAGAATTTAGTCCATTAAAAAGATTCCAATGCATTTAGGGCTTTGCTTAGACATTATGAATTTTTTTAAATTTTATAGAATTGGATATGATGAACTTTACAAAACTACTGACCAGTAGGGAGTTGAATAGTCATGATTTCAGTGTTCAATATCACAAATATAGTTAACTATCACAATTTATTACCAGATAAATTTGAGATTGCTAATAATCTTCTATTGCTATTTTTCAATCCTTATCTATAATTTTCAATAAATAATCATTATAAATGTATAAGATAAATTCAAAATAAAGATCATACAAAGTAAAATAATAAAATTTATATATTTTTTTTAAACATTGGGGCTATTGAATAAAATGCTATTCAAAACATTTGGTAACTTAGGCTTACTATCTTTATTGATTGTAGTCATAAATGGTATTAACCAAATAGATGCGAAAGAATTCATAAATGAAGAATTTGGGATAAAATTTGATTATCCTGATGAATGGGAATTAACTAGAGCAAATGAGAATTTATCATCATTTCATGCTGAATATGATGAGATAGTGCTAGCAAATTTTCATGCAGATCCTGACCCTAATATATTTAATTTTGTCTCATTAGCAGCATATACAAACATGACTAATTCAGATGAATTTTTAAAGATAATTAAAAAAGAACTTAATACAAACGATAAAGCAAATATAGAAATTTTAGATATAAAAAAATATAACAATATTAGAGGAGACTCAACTATGTCGATAAAGACCATGCATACTCCTCTACTAACCAAATCTGAAAGAGATTTTGCCTCATTACCATCGTCATCACCAAATGAAATAACGTATATCATTTTTTATGAAGATGGAACTGGATATAAAATTACCTTTTCATTCCCTCTGGATATAGCATACAAATACCAAGATGATGTTTTTTCAATTGTACCTCAAATAAGAAATAATAAAATGTAATGGTATATAACATATTGTATTATAATACATAAAACAAAAGGATTAATATATCACCTAATAATAATCTGGGTCATTCATATATTTAATTAGATGGGAGGGAGAAGAACCTTTCATGTAATAGGGTTCTATTACATAGTATATAGCTTTTATTATTAGAAACATATTTTGATTCTTAATTTCAATATTTGATACAAAAATTCTATTATTTGTAAAAATTTTGCGAACATGATAATAAATTATTTATTTATGAGTAATAAAAAAGTTAAATTTTATGTTATTATACCCGAATTAGATAATTAAGGTTATTATTAGATATATAAAAATATGAAAGACTAATAAATAAAATCAATCAATGCCAAAATTTCTTGACTCTCATCATATGAAAGGTGTTGATGAGAATACATTAGGAAATGCTCAATTCTCCAAAAGATGAATTCGGTTTTACTCATGAAAATATAATGTACAATGAAACTACAATATTATTTGAAATTATTTTTAAAATCTATTTACCTTGTTTCTCATTAAACGCACGAGATGAGCAGGACCTATATTACCAGTTATCTTCAACATGAGATGTGTCATAAAACTGACCAATGGCATAGTAGAATCTCTTACAACTATAACTGGACAATGCAATTGATAAAG
>JAATVK010000264.1 GCA_014523485.1 Nitrososphaerales archaeon TH5894 | reverse complement strand
GAGTTTTTAACATCTTCTTTGATTTTGACTATAAAACTTTCGTATTCCTCTTTGAGCTTATCCTTAGAATCTTCAAAAAGTTTTTCAATTTTTTCAGTATTTATTGTCATTGGGTTGCCTTCCTTTCTATTACGGCTTTCACTTTCTTAAGTCTTACGAATTCTTCTCTTTCTCTCTCCTCTAATGTAGATTTTATAAATGTTAATGCATTCTGATACTGAGGGATAATGACATATTCAAGTGCATTAATGAGTTTCTGAGTTTTCTCCAATTCTTTGGCTAAACTAAAAATTGCATTTTCATATTCTGCAGCTTTACAAATACCTGGTAAAATATCCCTAATCAATTTTGTGGCTTGATCCAATGATGAATTAGTATCTGCGAATCCATAAGTCAAATCAGAAGAATCATTTTTTGAAGTTATTTCTAAGGAAGGAATTTTTACGTCTACAATTCTTTTAATATGAACATCAACAGAGATTGAAGGAGGTGTTGAACTAGCTAATGATTGTATAGCTGAAGTTCCCAATGTAAGATAAGAATGAAAAACTGCCTTGTAAATATCGTCTAATGGATCCCAGATGTTTTCTCGTGCTTTATTTGCTTCATCTATCATTTCATCGATTTTTTTCAATAAGACTTCTCTTTTATCATCGAGGATTTTATGAACCATTTTCGAGATTTGCATAGAGCGTCGAATCTTTATCAATTCGATTTTGGTTGCAACCACTTGTTTTCCAAATGACATTTTACTTCACCATTCGAAAATTCCTCATTGTGTTGGATGTTTTGAGCCCTCTTTATAATATTGTTCAATGTTTTTATCTTTAATCTTTGTAAGTTCTCCTTTAGGTAGATTGGCCAAAATGTCCCATGCTCTTGTCAGGGTTTCTTCAAGGTTTCTATTTTCATCAACACTTTGTTTCAAATAATATGTTTCAAATTTATCTCCTACATCAAGATATTTCAAATCCACTCCTGTTAATCCAGCCCTTCCTACAATATCTGCTAATGCTCTAACTTCTTGTGATCGAGAATATGCATCATATAATTGATTTCCAACTTCCATATGATCACCTCTCGTTTTTCCCTCGCCAACACCATCTTTCATCAATCTGGAAAGAGACATCAACACATTAACTGGAGGATAAACACCTTTTCTAAAAAGTTCTCTACTCAATACAATTTGTCCTTCAGTAATATAGCCTGTGAGGTCAGCAATGGGATGAGTAATATCATCTGCAGGCATCGACAAAATTGGAACTTGAGTTACACTACCATTCCTACCTTTAATCCTACCAGCTCTTTCATAATTGTTTGCTAAATCTGTATACAGATAACCAGGATATCCTTTTCTTCCAGGAACTTCTTCTCTGGCAGCACTGATTTCTCTAAGGGCTTCGCAGTAATTTGTCATATCTGTTAAAATAGCAAGAACATGCATACCAAGATCAAATGCAAGGTATTCTGCCACTGTCAATGCAACTCTTGGTGTAATGATTCTTTCTATTGCCGGGTCATCAGCTAAATTAAGAAATAATACGCTACGCCTTAAAGCACCCGAATCCTCCAAGCTTCTTTTAAAATATTGAGCTTCAGAATACTGAACCCCAATGGCGGCGAAAACCACAGCAAAGTCTTCATTGGTTCCTACTACGTTAGCTTGTCGGGCAATTTGAGCTGCTAAAATGTTATGAGGAAGTCCAGATCCAGAAAAAATTGGCAATTTTTGTCCTCTTACCAGCGTAAGCATTCCATCAATAACGGATACACCAGTCTGTATAAAGGAAGTTGGATATTCTCTTCTTTCTGGATTCATTGGTTCGCCATTGACATCTAAAAATTTATCAGCAATAGGTTCAGGTAAACCATCATTTGGTCTTCCCAATCCATCAAAAACTCTACCCAAAAGTTCATTAGAAACTGGCATAACCATAGTTTTTCCTAAAAATTTTGCCTTTGTTCCGGTTATAGCAAGCCCTGATGTTCCTTCGAAAATCTGGACTATTGCTTTTCCGTATCCAACTTCTAAAACTCTTCCAAGTCTTCTTTCTCCTTCAGATGTCTCAATTTCTACCAACTCGTCAAATGATGCTTTTGTAATTCCATCTACAACTATAATAGGGCCTTTAATTTCTGCAACCTTAGTGTATTCAACACTACTACTACTGCTAAAATCAGACAACAAGCTCTACCTCCTCTTTTTGTGACCTAATTTCATTGAATTGTGTATCCATTTGTGATTCCAAATCTTTAAGCTTGGAAACTTGTTCATCTGGAATTTCAAATTTAGCTTTAATCAAGGAAGGAATAATTGGCATTGACCGGATATCTGAGAGAGATTTTCCTTCCTTGAGCAATTTCAGTGATTCTTTATAAAATTTGACCATTAAGTTGACAAGCTTTAACTGTTTTTCTGGACCACAGTAAGTATCAATTTTATCAAAGGAATTTTGTTGTAGGATACCGATTTTTATCATTCGAGCCATTTCCAGTACCAATTTCTCTTCGTCAGGTAATGCTTCAGGACCCAACAGTCTAACAATTTCTTTCAGTGTATCTTCTCTTTGTAGTATGTTATAAGACTCTGCTCTTAAATTATACCAATCAGGACTAATATTCTCAGTCCACCATTTAGATACATCTTCTAAATAACCAGAATAGGATTGCATCCAATTAATGGAAGGATAGTGCCTTGAATATGCTAACCTGGTATCTAGAGCCCAAAATGTCTTGATGAACCGGATTGTATGAGTAGTAACTGGTTCGGTAAAATCAGCTCCAGATGGGGAAACTGCTCCAACAATAGTTACGGAGCCATTTCTATCAGGAGATCCCAAAGCACGGACACGACCTGCCCTCTCATAAAATTCTGCTAATCTAGAGGCAAGATATGATGGATAGCCTTCTTCTGCAGGCATTTCTTCCAATCGTCCGGACATTTCTCTTAATGCTTCAGCCCATCTACTCGTAGAGTCAGCAACAAGAACCACATCATATCCCATATCTCTATAATATTCTGCGATTGTGACACCTGTATAGATGGATGCTTCTCGGGCGGCTACCGGCATATTACTTGTATTAGCAACAAGTACGGTTCTCTCCATAAGTGGTCTATTGGAACGTGGGTCTATTAAATGAGGAAATTCTACAAGAACTTCAGTCATTTCGTTACCTCGTTCACCGCAGCCTATATATACCACGACCTTAGAATCGGCCCATTTGGCTATTTGGTGTAGAGTAACAGTTTTGCCTGTTCCAAAGCCGCCAGGTATAGCCCCTGTCCCGCCTTTAGCAATGGGAAAATAAGTATCTATAACTCTCTGTCCAGTTATTAAAGGAACTGTGGGATCAAAACGTTCTGTATATGGTCTTGGTTTTCTGACTGGCCATTTATGATACATCTTAAGTGGAAATTTAATTCCATTGTTTTCGATTGTAGAAATAATTTGTTCCAAGTCATAATCACCTTCACCTGTAATATCTATTACCCTCCCTCCACTAGAATCAGGAGGAATGAGAATACTATGAGTTAAAAGGGGAGTCTCTTCAATAGTTCCAATTATTGTACCTGCTTTAACATTTTCACCTATTTTCAATGCCGGTTTAAAATGGTATTTCTTCTTTAGATCTATGGGTGTTGTGGAAATTCCTTTACTAATGAATGCTCCAGATTTTTTCGCTATTTCCTCTAAAGGTCTTTGAATACCATCATAAATTTTTCCAATTATACCTGGACCCAACAAAACTGATAAGGGTTGTCCGGTGCCTACGACAGGCTCACCTGGCCTTAAACCCGATGTGGATTCGTAAACCTGAATAAATGCGATTTCACCTGTCAACCTGATTACTTCTCCTATTAGTTTAGACTCGCCTACTTCAACAGTTTCATACATTTTAACCGAAGCCATTCCGTCGGCTCTAACTGCCGGTCCACTGACCCAAACTATTTTTCCTTTTGCAACCAATTTAGTTCCCTCTTCCTCTTAAAATTTGGGCTATATTTTTCCTTATTAAAGGTTTAAGTCTCTCAATTCTGGTATCTAAAGTATTATCCAAAGTAATAGTCCCATCAGATGACTTTATCTTAACTCCACCCAATGAGTTTTTGAGATTGCCTTGTAGCTTGATTTTTTTATTGTATTTCATACTTAGGGATTCTATTTCTTTTTTAAAGAAATCAGCATCTTTTTTCAAACACTCTATGATGATATCAGAAGTTCCGAGATCGATAATACTTTCATCCAGAATTTTAATTAACATATTCCTATAATTTGGGTCCTCGGAATACGAGGCTAATTTTTCTTTAGCTTTTTCATAAACGTCATTAACTGCTTGTTCAAGTAAAATCAATTCTTTATTGCGGACAGATAATTTTGTTGAACCAATAACTTGTCTTTTTAAAATATCTCCTTTTTTCTCAGCATTTAATATAATATTGTCATATTCTCCCATTATTCGAGATTTTGACAAGTCTATATTATTAACAGTTTCTAAATAAGACTTGTTTAATTGAGTCAATAATTCAGACTCTTTATTTGTAATAACTTGATCTATAGTTCGCTCTAAAGGTGTAGGCGAGGATTCCATTATCAACAACTTTTGTATAGTAAGATTTTAACCTTTTGTTATTAAAACAAATAAAGAAATTTGGTCCTTTATAAAAAGAATGAAAAATCCCCCAATTTTACTATTAGTGCAAATACATAAGAGCAGCAGTGCACCATATCATAGTTTTAGGGTAATTACTTTCGTGGATATTAAATTACAAATATATAATATCATATTAGTTTGAGACAAAAATTTCCCTATAAATTCCCGAAGTAAGAATAAAATCTCAAAATATTAGGAATATTACATATAATTATAGAAGGAGGTTAGATGGAATAAATTTTTAACTCCTTACGGCAGCAAATTTCTATAATTTAGTATAATGATTACACAATAACAATAGATATAACAATTGATAGTATTGTTTATCAACGAAATCATCATAATTATAAATTTAAGATAAAAAATTCACTATTTGCAATTTTGTTATTATTACAAGTAAATTTAATAAATAATCAAGCTTTCTTAATCAAGCTTAAATGTATATACTATTATCACTTTATCTCATTTCGAATAATATAGTTGGTAACATTACTTTTTGTGGGCGATAAGCCGGTGTCATTAACATTTAGTTCTTCTTTATTAGTAGGTGGTGATAAGGAACTTGATTGTATCAAAGAATCGGAAATTGTTCCAGTACTAGAATTAAGCAAAGAGCTTGCATTTAGGGTAGTGCCATTTATCTCGTTGGGTTTTAGAGTTGCATTAGCTAGACTTCTTGAATCCTCTATTATCGTTTGCTTTGGTAATATTATTAAGGGTTCTGGAATTTTATCAAAATCTCCTTTAAAATACCCAATGCCTTTGTTTTCTTTACATTCTGCATCTGGTGACGATCCGGATTTTTCGATCATTTCTCTTATAGCGTCAGGATTTGCATTAGGATTTATTGTCTTTAAGTAAGCAGCCAGACCTGTAACATGCGGTACAGCCATACTAGTTCCTGTTAATATTCCATATGTAGTTCCGTTAAACGTAGATAAAATATCCACACCTGGTGCAGCAACATCAATAGAAGGTCCGAAATTACTGAAATTAGCAAATGTATCATCCATCATTCTCCCACCATCTAATAGTGGACCTAAACCTCCACATTTTCCATCACTATCACCTATTGCAGATACTGTTATTACATCTGGATTGGATGCGGGAGAAGTGGTTAATGTCGCATTTTTAGCAAAGTTTCCTGCTGCTACTACATAAGTAATACCAGCTTTGACTGATTCAGAGATTGCATTTTCTAATAATTTTGAATATGGATTTTCAATACTGTAATTAACTATATCTATTATATCTGCATTATTAGTAATGTATTCTATCGCTTTTATTTGATCGGATATAGAACAAATTCCATCATCACTACATACCTTCATTGACCAGATACGAATATTATCTTCAGGAACTATACCCACTATACCAAATCCGTTATCTTTGGCATTTATAATACCTGCAATATGAGAACCATGACCATTCTTATCATCGACCAAATCAGAGTGTGATGAAAGATTCCCATTTACAAAACTCATTGAACGGTAAATGGATAAATCGGGATGAGTTAAACTGACACCTGTATCTACTATAACTATGTCAATTGGTCCTGATACTGCTGCTGCTGATGCTGGTAAAGATCCTGTTTTATTAATTTTATCTTGATCAACCATTCGAGATGTCTGATTAATAACTGGAGGTGTATCAGATTTATTTAATGTACCTAAAGTGTCAATAGTTTGATTAAGTAGTGTTCGAGTTATATCTAAAGGGGTAAATTGATAAAATGTAACATTTTTAAGAGTTTGTTTTATTATATTAGGATTATCTTTCATTTGTTTGGTTAAATTGTCAATATTCATGTTAATTGAGTCATTTGTTAATGTTCGAATTGTATTAGGAAGGTTTTCATCCCATGTGATATTTAAGCCAGTTGAGGGAAAAGCAGATGAAGCATTTAATGAAGTGTTTTTTGTAGCATTAGAGGCGATAACAGGTTGTTTTTTTGTTACGTTAGTTTTAGTTTCTAAATTTATTTTAGTAAAATTACCTAATTCATCAAGTGCTGTTTGATTGCAATTGTCTATCTTTACTATAGTAATATTACCTATGGTGATTAAATCAAGGATCTGAATCGGAGGTTTTGAGTTAATTTTTGGTTTCAATTCAGTTGTACTGTTAATTTGGGAAGGTTCCTTATCCAATGTAGAATTAGTAGTGTGATTACTAGATGGGGTTTTTGATAATGATATTTCTCCATATATATCGAGCTGACCCTCTAATGTTACTATAGCATCACCTTTGGAGAAATTTTTAGACATATATTCTTGGTTTAGAATTTGATCTCTAATTTGGGACATATTTGATGGGTTGAGTAATAAATCGCTATCCAATTGCAATAGACATTGGTTTCCTACTTGTGTACCATATTTTGTACTTATTGGACCAGGATTTTTATATGGTACTTGATAAATCGTTATGTCCCGTGGTATAGAAGGATCAATTGCTGCTGGTGTAAAAGGGGAGAAGGGAGATGCTCCAGTTGGTCCATCACCAAATGGAGTTATTCCTGTCGTTGGCTCTCCGTCAGCTTCATTTGGTACTTGAGAAGGAGTATCATCTGATGGTGGGTTGTCATCGTCGGCTGGTGGGTTGTCATCGTC
>JAATVK010000263.1 GCA_014523485.1 Nitrososphaerales archaeon TH5894 | reverse complement strand
GGCCCCTTTATTAACATCTAATCTTTTAATATGAGTAACAGTTTCTGGAACTTTTATAGAAAATTCAAAATGGTCAGGTGTAGCTTTATCCATTCCAATAAAAGTCTGTTTAGTCATATACTTGTAAAATTTTTCATAGAAGGAAGAATCCATTTCTACAGTATTAAAAAATTGAGAGTAATATGAAAGACGTTTTGTTTGACCATTGGGATAAAAGACTTTGGTCCAACCACCTTTTTCTGGAATATCTGCATAACTCCATCCTGAGCAACCAATTAATATTTGATTCATACTATCTCTCAATAAATATACAATCCATTATAATAAAATAGTAGATAGATTTAAGCGTCAACTAACAATAATTTGGAACCTTTTAAGTAAAGGTTATCTTAATTAAAAAATGAATTATTTTCCAGCTTCAGGATAATTATTCCTTTTTGCTATTGATTACGTTTACCTATACCGCCACCGTTAGATGCTTTTACACCTTGGCGTGAGACTCTTTTTCTTGTTTCTTCATCTGCAGAGGCTAATCCTCTATTATCATGGCTCATTATTTAAGTCTAGTTACATAATTTATAAAACTTAGATATAATTTATCTAAAATATAGATATAATATTAACTATATTTTATTATGAATCCAATATTTTTTAAAAGATTTTGATATATTTTCCTTTGACTCTGATATTATATATTTCCTCTGATCAAAGTACTTTTTCTATACCTTGCATATGTTTAATTTCTGAAATAATATCTACCAAATATTCACTATATCATACAAATTCTGCCACTATATCAGAGTTTCTACATGTAGAGATACTAATAATATGCCATCTAGTTTTGATATTGTTTCTGCTCTCTGATTTAAACTTCCATCTCTAAGATAGATATGTAACATACATACCCTTTTTAATTCCTAATATTATGAAATTTGGAATATATTCGAGTTACTATCTTTAAAAATAATTTTTTTGTAAAGATCCAAATATGCTAAAACATTACATTATCATATTTTATAATAATGCTAGAATTAGTAAAAGTAAATTGGATAAACAATGACTTAATTTGAGTCCTCTATGATGATATTTAATATTTTTTATACTAGTGTACTGTTAATTCTATCCATTTAATTTATTCTAATATTGTATATCAAGGAAGTTTTTAAAAATATAATGGGAACGATATATTTTAGAGAATGTGCTATATAATTTGACCACCAATATCAATGTTCAATTGTAGAATCATAAAAAGAGGAAACAAAATAAGGAAAAACCATTGTTGAAGCAGTTGAAGAATAAAAGGAATAGTAAAATATGACATTAGTCATCTAAAATCTATATTTATAACAAATTAGCAAAAATATACCATTTAATTGTTAAATATTATATTTTTCACTAAATAGCATGAGTTCATCAGAAAACGAAAATCATGAAGGAAAAGATCCAATGTCACCAGAGAAGATTACTTCTCATGAACCCACTGCAGTAAAAAGAGATTCAAATGATCAAGAAATTGCAGAAGGTGGACAGACAGGAACTGATTCAGAAGAGGCAAAAGAAAAATACAGAAAACAAGGTATGACGAAAGTATCTGGAGATTCATCTCAAAACACAACTACAAGTTATGAACGAGATACAACTACTGATACTGGTAATCTTGATTCAAGTTCTTATGGTAGTGTCAAAGATGATTTCAAAGAAGGTGCTGAGAGTGTCAAAGATGATTTCAAAGAAGGTGCTGAGAGCACTTTTGATAAAATTAAGGCCGGTGCAAAAGCAGTTGGAAAGAAGATAACTGATCCAGGTAGCAGTTTAGAAGACGAATATAATCGAGAGAAATCATAGGAGATAACAAAAAGAAACGCTTAAAATACAAATGTAATTTTTCCTCATTTTCTATTTTTCTCTAGAAATTGATTGTTTATAATTTAAATAATTTTTTTATAAACTTCTCAGATAATTGTAGAGGTTTAAAATAAATATATTTGATAAAATATTTTAAATTACTAAATCAATGGACATTTTTAAGAATCATATTTTCAGATCTACTTTCACATTGATTTCAATTTTACCATTATTGTTTCATTATTCAATAATTACTTACATCACAATGAAATTTAGATTTATAAAAAGTATTAGTTGAAACTATATTTTTTTGATTTTTATATTACTATGACATAATACATAATCTATATATTCAATAAGTTACCTTTAAAGCCTAGATCTTGAAAAATAAATTAGGATTTCTATGGGTTATTGTGGCTCTATTTGTAATATCTTTAAGTGCTCATTGGATTTTTGGATGGTTTTCTATTTAGAAGAACAAAAAGATCGTAACCAACCAGTAGAAATTTCTAAGTATTTTGATATGGACTTTTAGAGTTGCTATGGAAAATTGGCAATAGGAATTCTTACAGTTAATATGGCAGATAGCAGGGCTCTCATTTCTTTGGTATTGGCTCACCACAATCTAAAGAAGGTGACGAAAGAAAAGAAGAAAAAATGAATTCGATAATAAAAATACTACTCCAAAGAATGCCAAGATAATATTAAAAGAACTTGAGACTAAATACCCAAAGAAAGCAATTGTTGAATTTATAAATTAATAGAAAAGATTATTGGAGGTTTTGAAATGATTTTTTCGTTTTGAAAAATGGGTGTTAGATTTGCCTGGTAACACCCATTTTGACTACTTCTTCAAATGAATAGAGATTTGTATCAAATGAATAGAGATTTGTATAATATTATACACAATAAAAGATAAAAATATTATATATTTTGGGGGGTTAAAGGTATGCTCTAACACACATTGTAATTGATGGCTTAAGAAAAGGTAAGATAAAAGACTGTTGATTTTTAAGTATTAAAATTAGATATTAGTGCAATCACTGATTGAATATTTTTTTATGGGAATCTTGTAGTGAAATAAATTAGTTAATCCACTTAATACAGTCCATCCAGAATTGAATAGAAAATGTCCTTTAGCTTAGTAGATCTTATTTTCTAATTTTTAGCCTAAAGTATTACATTGTATAATTTCTTTAGGCTCGGACATGTTGAGTAGAGTAGAATTAAAAACTTCTAAATTTCCTTCGAGTAATGACAGTTAATAATTGAAATTCTTTAATAAATTTATTTTATTTTGATATAGTGTAGTGAATTGCCTTTGTCAATACACATATAACAAAATCCTCCGGTGAAAACTATGAAATAATAAAAAGTAGCTTGGTAACAATGATTTTTCAGATTTACAAGTATCTCTTGAATTGAAATAATAAATTTTTATCTCATTTTTATAGAAATAAAATTTATCAACCGAATTTTTACTTTTTTTGCATAAATAAACCTGAGGGTTTTAAAGTCCTAGAATAGAATTCTTTATATAGATTAATTATATTTATTCGATAATGACAAAACGTTTTGGATGTACCGATGTAGGTGTAAATTGTAATTGGACGACTACTGCTGATTCAGAAGAGGACATAATGATAAAGATTAAAGAACATGCAAATAATGTCCATGGTTTTAAAGAAATACCACAAGATCTTGCAGATAAAGTAAAATCAGCTATTAAAGAACAGTAAAAATTTATTTTTTTTTTCTTATATTAGTAAAAAATTTATTTAAATCTCTTTTATTTTATTAAAATTATCTCAATTATATAGATAATATAATGATTGTTTAATAGTTTTTAATGTATTCATCTTTATGACGTTATAATATTATGTAATTAATTAATAAAATAAAAATAAAAGATATGTCTGTTTAATAGAATTGTAAATAACATTTGGTTTATATAATATTATTTTATAGTATGGTTAAAAAATAAATAATCATTTCAATTATAATTTATAAATCATTCTATTATGATTTTACCTCTAGAAGTAAATTAATATTTATCACAATGGAGTTAGTTCCGTTTCCTTTTTCAATTCCTAAGAGAAACTAAATTTTTAAACTCAATACTACAATCTTATAGTCTTTCTTCTACATATTAAAATTATTTTAACTTAAGAATACTAATTAATTTTTAATTTTGTATTACTAGATAGCTATTTTCATTTCTAATAGTAAGATTTGTATTCATATTCGTTTATCAGTTGACTAAAATTAGGTCATATGCTTATTTTATATAATAAATAATATTATTTTATTTAAAATATGCATGAATTAATAGGTTATATTATATACGGCTTTATTGTATTGTACATTGATTTTTTTGATGCAAAATAGTTTTCCTATGAGAGAATGGCATGTAAAAAACATGGAAAAAACAATAATAAAACATGTAAAGGGACTATCACCCGATGCTACTAAATTTGAACGAAGGATGTATAAGCGATATGGCGGAATACATAAAGTTCAAATGAGAATAAAATACGATATTAAGCATGGAGTAAACAATGAAGAAGTTATTTTGTTTTTACAAAAGATAAGAACTGGAATGGAATTTTCTGATCTTCTTAAAAGTGATGGTTCCTTAGATAGACTAAATGAGATTGAGTCTTACTTTATTTAATCAAATTCATGTAAATCAATCTCATATTATTTTATTTTTGTTTAACATAACTGATTTTAGATTACTAAAACTAGGGGTTACTAAAAATGGTATGTAAAGGAATATGTTTGCGTCATAAAGCAATAAAGCCATCAAACATAGGTCGTTACCTAGCTGGACAAAAACGTTGTCAGGTTTGTCAAGTTTTTATTAAATGGGGTGGTTTTTGGTGTCCATGTTGTGGTTATAGATTAAGAACCAGACCAAGAAATAAGAAATATAAATCTAGATTAAAATTAGAGCAAGAAATTTAATAGACTATATCATAAATATATATAAAATAAATTTCTTTATAATTATATAAAATTATTCTGCTTTGCCTTATATTTCAAATTTTACTTTTCCCATATTATATGTGTGAACTTTGACGATTTCATTAAAGATAAAATAATATTTTAGATCTCTAAAATAAAAATATAAATATTGTAAAAATATCATTGTTATTTGATTATAACTAATAATATAATCAAAAAATTTTTTAATCTTATACTGTTTTTAAATCTTAAGTTTTACAGAACTTATCTTTCCATCAAGAGTATTGCTCTTATCTGGTCTTTCATCAATCCTAATTGAAGATATTATCCTTTCAATTCCGATATTGCGAAGTGTTGTATGTGAAATTTTTATTGCTTTTAGAATATTGTCCAACTCATTTGATTCAATTTGAGTACCCATTGCAGTAAGTACTGTTTTCAAGCCTTGAATTTGATTAATAGCATTATATACTAATGCTATTTCTTTACTCATGCTTGTATCACCACTAGTTGTAATAGGTATTATGCTGATTTCTGCAGTAAAAAACTGTTGTTTTTCACTCATTTTATTGACTAGATTTATCTCATTATTGTTATTAAATTTTCTTTAATATTACTTAAAGTATATTGAAATAAAGTATGTTATAGATAAAAACTATATTCAAGGATTATAAAAAGAGCTTATTGATATTAAAAATTGTTATATTCAAACCTATCTTACTACTAAGATTTGAAAGATAAAACTAACTCACTAGTTTTAGAAAAATGATATTTACTGTTAAACAGATGATAATAATAATAATAATAAAATTATTATTCATTATAAATTAGTAAAAGATATTTCACCAATTTATCTCCAAGAAGAGTAAAGATTAGTTATATATGATATGATACTATGAGAGATAATGAATTCTATTCTGTATTTATCAATTGCAATGCTTATTAGTATGGGAATTATCACCACTATATTTGCACAACTAACATCATTAGATTTGACTGCACCTACTATTACTGAATTGTATGGTGGAGACAAAAAAGGAATGCTTGATTTAAATATTCAAAATAATTTAGTTATTCTAAATGCCACAATGAACGAATCTCCCGCAGAAGGAGAAGTATATGAAGGAT
>JAATVK010000039.1 GCA_014523485.1 Nitrososphaerales archaeon TH5894 | reverse complement strand
TTTTAAAAACTTACTGTATGATTGGATAGAAAAAATTATTTTATCAATTTATATTGATAAGATGATTGTTGCCAGGATTAATTCTTTTTCATTCTCAAAAATAATAAAGACAAATAATAATAGTAATACTATCAACAATGATGAAACTAAGACAAAAAACAGCAAAGAAATAGAATTAGTAGTAAATGGTCGGGAGTTATATGAGGATGCTAATAGGTCTAATTCAACAGAAGATAATTCGATTTATAAAATAGAATGTGTTGGAAAGGGAGAGATTATTGATTTACGAAAACATGAATACAAAGTAGAAGTAAAGTCTATAACGTATCATGAAATGGAAATAAAACGAACCCAAACCGGTTATTATACTGCAAGATTCTTAGTAGATCTATGATACTAATTTTATCTATCTTTCTCCAATAATTTTATATAATTTTATCATCTTAAGGTATGATGAACGCTCCATGCACACCAATACAGAAAATAATGATGGCGATCTGATAATTGAACTTTCTGATGAAAACTTTGAAAAATCAATAAATGGTAAGAAAGCTATCCTTGTTGATTTTTGGGCCACATGGTGTGGTCCATGCAAATTTATGTTACCTGTTTTCAACAAATTGGCAAAAAAATATGCGTCAAAAATCGATTTTGGAAGGCTCAATGTAGACGACTCGCAATCTATTGCTGTAAAATACGATGTCTATGCAATTCCAACCTTTATAGTATTTTATAAAGGAAAAATCGTAGAGCGGGCAGTAGGAGCTGTTGGAGAAAAGGGATTAGAAAATATCATTGGACAACTTCCCTAAATCTTCGGTTTTAATGTATAGTTAAACAAATTTACCTAATGCGAGGACTGACTGCTGTTGCTGCTGCTGCTGCTGAAGAATTATCTAGGCAAGAATAATAATCTGTATTAATTCATTTCGAAGTGGGATAATATTTTGTTATGTATATGATTATTTTTATTTTTATAATTGTTTTTTATTTGAAATTCATCGTCCAAATCGTTTATTTACCTACCTACAGATCAGAGATAACCAAATGCTTGATCAGATTTTCTTTTCATATTTAATATAAATTCAAATATTTCTTTTTCTTCTTCATTAAGCCTATGCCCAAATTTTTCAATTAATAGCTTTGCCTGCCTACTATTTAGATCAGAATAAAAGAAATCTCCCTCATTGATTTGTCTCCCTATAGTTGGACCTCTTATAGATACAGCAACCTGCATACCTTTTTTTGCTTCTTCAATATTTTTTCCTTTATCTTGAATTTGATGAATGATTCCAACTTTAGATCCATCTTCATTTATAACATGATTTTTTTGTCTGAGTTTTCCTATAAGTATTTCTGCTCCGAAAACGGCTGGGTCATTCCTTCTAAATACAAATCCTTTTAAAAACTGTATTTTACAAATAGGTGGAATTTCTTCAAATAAAATAGAGTCAGAATGTTCCTTTTGATATTTTACCCAGTCAGTATAGTTTCTTACAAGATTATAAATTATTTTTTCATTAAATATTTGAACTTCTTGTTCTTTTGCTTCCTTTTTCGCTTCATCTAGAATTTTAACATTAAAACCTAATATCACTCCAAGATGTCTATCTTTATCTTTAACTGCATGTGCTGCCAGAACATCTCTTCTGGTTATATGGCCAATATCAGCACTTTGAATGGGTATATTTTCTTTTTTCAACATATCAATTATAGCTTCTAGGGAACCAATTGTATCGCACCTAAGAATCACTCCTAACGAATTAGTATTATTGATAAAAGTATCTTTGACCTCTAATTCAATAAAATGCCGAATTTCTTTTTCTTCTTCTTTATTTCTTAGGACATACAATGGGCTTCCTGCCAAGACACCTTCTAAATCAGGAGAGACTATTCTTAAACCCGCTGCTGAGATTACTTCAATTACTGACCTAAATTTATCACGTGGATCACGCATTTCGTCTAAAGGCTTTGGAAGAAGTAAGGCTTTAACTTTAGTCACTACTATTTCATCTCGCTTTGCAACCATGATTGTATCTCCTTGCTTAATAGTACCATCTAATAGTATCATATTAGCAGAAGGGCCTAGGCCAAGTTCTTCATTGATTTCCAGAATTATACCTCTAACGTAGTCATACCGTCTCTCTAACCGTTTTTTCATATACTGTTGAGCTAACCCTACAAGGACAGCCATCAATTCCGGTATCCCAATTCCAGAAACAGCACTAATTGGTACGATTGCTAACTCTTTATCAAATTCTTTAATCCTCCAAAAGGCTTCAGAATTAAAACCCATCCGTGACAGTGATCCAACAACACTGTAAATTTTTTCATCTAGAAGAGTAAGAACATTAGAATCCTGTTTTTTAATTTCTTCAGTTATAAAGCCTAAATTAATCATATTGAGCTTTCGACTTTGACTTGTTTCACCCTTTTTTTTACCTTTCCAACCTGAAACCATATCCACTTTATTTAATGCTACAACAAAAGGGACCTTTCTCTTCTTTAGTATATCTATACTTTCTATCGTTTGTGGTTCAAAACCTTTGTTTACATCGGCAACTACAATTGCTATATCTGCTGCAGATCCTCCTCGACTTCTAAGATTCGCAAATACTTCATGCCCAGGAGTATCAATAATTAATAACCCAGGAATTTGTTCATCTGTTTTGCTGAGTCTTTCATACAAAGGTCCTGTTATGGTTTTAATTGTCTCTATCGGAAAAAAGCTTGCCCCAATATGTTGGGTAATACCTCCAGCTTCACGTGCTTGCACTCCTGTGCCTCTAATCTTATCTAATAAGGAAGTTTTCCCCGAGTCGACATGACCCAATACAACAACAACAGGCTGTCGGAGATTCACGTTGATACTAGGTAAAAATTACGTTAGATTCTTTTATATAACTTTCATTAGAGTCGGAGGCATGAATAATATTATTTGTAATGCCAAGACCATAATCTCCTCTAATTGTACCTGGCTGGGCTTCAAAAGACCTAGTCGAGCCAATCATCTGTCTTACAATATTTATTGCATTATCTCCTTCTAAAATACAGGCAACAACGGTAGAAGAGGAGATAAACGACACAAGTTCACTGAAAAATGGTTTATTTTTGTGGTCGGAATAAAACTCTTCTGCTTTTTCTTTTGTAAAAATATATGATTTGAGTTCTTTAATCAGAAATCCCTTGTTCTCAAATCTGGACAAAATTATTCCGATGAGTTTGCGTTCAAAGGCATCTGGTTTTATAATTATTAATGTTTGCTCACTCATCTATATCAATTCTATTTTATGATTTAGAGACTTTGATTCCACCCTTAACGTATTTGTTAGTCCATTTCATCTTTCGCGGATCTCTTTTTAATTTGCGAAGATTTTTTTTGCATTTGTTGGAACAAGTCCATTGAATAGATCCATCATTCTTGACCAACATAATTCCACTAGCAGAAGAAATACGTTGTCCACAAAAGAAACAATTGCGTAAAGATGTAGCTGTTTTACTCATTTTTAATTAAACCTCATATTTTTTTCTTTTTATATATTATTTATTATTACTTTATTTTTCTCGCTTCTCTTTCAGTCTCTCGTAGCATCAATACGTCATTCATTCGAACAGAACCCTTTACATTTCTGGTTAAAATTCTGCCTTTATCTTTTCCTTCTAAAACTCTGACTCGTACCTGGATTACTTCTCCTGCAATACCTGTTCTGCCAACGATTTGAATTACTTCAGCAGGTACAACTTTCTCTTCTATTGTTTTACTCATTAATTATAACACCTGACTATTATTATTATTATTCTTGATTAGGAGATTTTGTATTTTTATTTTTTGTAGATTTAACTATTTCATCTAAAATATGTTGAGATTCACCAGCATCAATAATTGAGGCAGCTGCAGAACCAACACTTATTCCCATCGCTTCTCCTAGTTCTTGTTTACTCGGTACAAAGACATATGCAGCATTTCTTTCTTCACATATAATTGGGAGATGGGCCACTACTTCTGGTGGTTCCACATCTTCTGCGATAATAGCAAGTTTACTAACACCTCTTTCAACAGCCTTGGTTGTTTCATTGGTTCCTTTTCTTATTTTTCCACTATCTTTTGCTATTCTTAGTGCTTCGTAAATAGCACTTACCAAATCTTTAGGTACCTCAAATTTAACATAATATGGTTTACTCATTATTCAATATCACCCATTGGGATCATCCATCTCTTTACAAAATAGAGACTATTAAAATGTTACCTCTATTGGGAGAGATTTGAAATTCCCATCCACAATATCAATAAAGCTTTGTTGATTTTCTAATAATATATCTTTAAAGAAAGAAATTTGGTTAATTTGAAATAAAAAGTAATTACACTAGAAGTTTGAATATGAATTTAATTTTATTATTAACTTTCATTCTTTTACATACAAGTCCTTTTGCAAGAACACCAAAACGTTCTAGTTTTAGGGAAAACAATAATAAATAAATTCTTGGTGATCGATTTGATCGGCAAGCTATTACATGAACTTTCATTGTTCAATTTTTAATTTGTAACATTATTATTTAATTTTTATTTTTGCTTTGAGGGGAGTAACCTTAAATAATTATGTTAAAATATAATTATAGAGTTTGAAAGAGACAATCATAAAAACCCTTGAAACCAATAAAATAATTTTGAAAAATACCTACGTGTTTGGTATGATATGGTAAGAGAGCTTGAATGTTAAGAGGTTTATTAATAAGGTAGATCAGAATGAAGGCACAAATAAAACGCAATATAACAAACCATTCTAAGACTCCACAAAAATCAAAAAATAAAAACTTTGACTATAACAAACCGGTTGGAAAATGTATGATTTGTTATACATTATCAGGTTGGCATTGTTACGATTGTGGTCACGACTATTGTCAAAGCCATTTTCATATACATAAAGAAAGCAATCAATGCTCATAAAAATTAAAGATGATATCGTTACTAAGATTATATATATATCTAGCATACTGATGATATTATAATTCTAATCGATACCAGTAAATTAGTTATTGAGTTTAGTGTCATTAATATTATTTTAAGTTATTAATCTACTGAATTCAAAATAAATTTCAAATAAATTACTTTTTTGAAAAGAGAACCATCTAAAGATTTCCTAGAATTTACTTTCTTATCGGTATTACATTATTATATTTTTCATGCGGGAGGTGGGATTTGAACCCACGAATCCCTAAGAAACAGGGTTATAGGAAAAATAGTTTGTAGCCGACCAATCCACTAGTACTTTTCATTCTAAGCATCGCACTGTCCCTCTATCTATCTATCTATCTATTTATCTAGCTTAGAAAGGACAGACCTGCGCCGTTGGCCTGGCTTGGCAACCCCCGCACTTGAAATACAATTTATAATAGCCAAATTTATCTATTCTTAAATAAATGTATTATGACGATTAAAAGTGAAGAAAATGAACCGAATATACCTCGGAGGTTATTTGGAACGAATGGTGTTAGAGGAATATATGGACGAGAATTAACTATTCCATTGGTAATAGATTTAACATACTCATTAGCAACATATTTTCAATCTGGACCAATTGTCGTAGGATTTGATGGAAGAAACTCAAGTCCTCTTTTATCAAACATTGTATCAGCGGTATTAAATGCTGGTGGTTTGGATGTCATGATGGCTGGTCAAATACCAACCCCCTGTTTACAATTTGCTGCTAAAACAAAAAAATTCAGTGGGGGAATAATGATTACAGCTTCACATAATCCTCCCGAATATAACGGAATTAAACCTTGTTCTGCTGATGGTGTAGAAATATCCAGAGAAGATGAACTAAGGGTTGAAAAGATCTACTATAACCGTCAATTTTCAAAAGTAGATCAAACTAGCAAGACTTTTGCTGATCAAAATATCATAACTGAGTATCTTGACAGCGTTCTATCTCTAATAGATGTCGAAAAAATAAAATCTAGATCTTTTAAAGTAGTAATGGACCTAGGTAATGGTGTTCAGACTTTGGTCGCACCATATTTGTTAAAAAAATTAGGTTGTCAAGTTTTTACAGTAAACAGTAACATTGATGGAGATTTTCCAGGGAGAGGACCTGAACCTACGGTAGACAATTTAACTACTTTATCTAATATGGTCAGAGATTTACATGCAGATTTGGGAGTAGCATATGATGGAGATGGTGATAGGAGTTTATTCTGTGATGAAAAAGGAATTATTCATCCAGGCGATAAAACTGCGGCAGTACTTGTGAAGTATTTAATAAATGGGAAACATAAAGGGGCTGAGATTATATGCCCAATAAACACTACTTTGAATGTTCAATTAGTTGCAGATGAAGGAAATTCAAACGTTGTATATACAAAAGTAGGTAGTGTAGAAGTATCTCGAGAGATGATCAAAAGAAATGCTCTTATTGGTTTAGAAGAAAATGGAGGATTCATGTACGGTAAATTAAACCAAGTAAGGGACGGAGCAATGACTACAGGACTGATCTTGGATATGCTAATAAATTTTTCACTGACCAATAAATCAACTAATCAATTTTCTGAAATTATGGCATCCCTAAGAAAAATAGCTCAATTCAAAACGAAATTTAAATGTCCTTCTAAGGATGTAGCAAATAAGATAGTTACCAAATGTATAGAACATGGATCACCTAAAAAAATTGAGAGTTTGGATGGAGCGAAAATTTGGATTGATGAGGAATCATGGATAATGGTTAGACCCAGTGGAACTGAACCACTCGTAAGAATGTATGGAGAATCGATATCTCAAACACTTTTAGATTCTAAAGTGAGAGAGTACACAAGAATAATAGAAAGTCTATTATAATATAATAGAAAAAATATTTTTCCTAGTTCTTAGAGATATTACTGCTCTTAATACATCTGGTATTAATTAAGATGATTTGTATTAAAAAAGAATCGAATTAAAAAAAAAGAAATTCAGACAAATCAATCACTTAGAAGTGTTGATTATTTCTTCTACATTAGTTATGGAATAAAAGTGAAAAACAAATTAATTAAATGATTTTTATTATATTATATTGTTTATACTTTTAAACTTGGGTGAGTGAAATTTTGAGTTATTCGATTTTTGACTTGAATGAGCAAGTAAAACAATCACTATTATCATCATCATTATCGTTATGGTGATCCTCACATAGGAATAGACATAACCACTTTTATAATTCACCTAATCATCATTAATATCTCTATATATTTAGCATAGGAACTTTTTTTACTTCCTTTTTCGAATCTTCAAATCGTCGTACAATGATCATATTTCGATCGATTGTAGAAAATTAACCACAATAATAATCACTACAATAATAATAATAATTATAATAATAGTAAAAATATTAAGAAATAATAACAATGAAAACGATATCAATTAAATACCAAAACCAAAAAATTATGTTGAAATAATGGTGAATCAAAATAAGGGTAAAAGAAACTAAGAAAACTTTAATCGAAATAACTGTCATCGGAAAGGACAGAAAAGGGGTTGTGGCCGAAATTACTAATTTTATCTTTAAGAATTATGGAAATATTGAAAAAATAAATCAAAACGTAATAAGAGGACTTTTTGGAATGCAGCTTGAAGCTTCATTCAATCGAATAATAAAAGAAGATCTTGATAGAGGTTTGGAATTACTTGCAAAAGAGTTAAAGATGGAAATTAAGGTGCATTACCAAGAACCAAATAGATTACCTAATATTGCTATTCTCATAAGTAACGAAGATCATTGTATATTAAAAATACTCGAATCTTACCATAAAAAAGAACTTAAATCAAAAATACCTCTTATAATTGGAAGTTCGAATGTGTTAAAACCAATAGCCGATAAATATAATATTCCTTTCTATGTGATTGATCATAAAGATCAGATAGAAGCAGAAGGAGAAATTTTGAAATTGTTCCAGGAATATAACATAGACATGGTTATTCTTGCTAGGTATATGCGAATTCTTACACCAAATTTTGTTTGGAGATATCCCAATAAAATAATTAATATTCATCCATCATTATTACCTGCTTTTCCTGGTGCATATGCTTATGTTCAAGCATACGAAAGAGGAGCAAAAATCGTAGGTTGTACAGCACATTTTGTAACTGAAGACTTAGATCAAGGACCTATTATATGCCAGAAATCGTTCAATGTTATGGATACAGATAATATTGACTCCATTAAAAACAAAGGAAAGAAATTAGAAAGCGAAACATTGCTTAATGCCATAAAATTAGCATTGGAAGGAAAACTTGAAGTTTATTGGGGAAAGGTGCATGTAAAAAAAAATAGAAAAAGAAAATAAATATAGTGGCTACAATCATTTTATTCATTTTTTAACTATATCCCCTATCGATATTATATAATAAGGATAAAAGAACTAATGAGATGAAGGACTAAAGGTATTGGTAAAAAATGAATAACATTTATGGTTTATCTAACATAGAGATAGAAAATTGGAAAAAAAAATCCGATCAAATCATAATTCCTATAGGTTCGTTAGAACAGCATGGACCTCATCTTCCCGTTTCAACAGATACTATCATAATAGAATATTTAGCAAAAAAAATTGCTGAAAAAATTCAGAGTTTGTATATTCCACCTATTACATTTGGTATTTCCTTTGAACATGAACCGTTGTTTAATATTTCATTATCTAATAATACTTTCTCCAATCTTATTAGTGATATTTGTGTGTCACTTGCAAAGTATGGAATGAATAATATTATACTGTTAAATGGTCACCATGGCAACATGGGATCTATGTATTATATTTCTCAAAATATTTCTCGTAAAGTTCCTTCAAATATACGCCTCAACTTTATCAATTACTGGAATTTAATGAATGACTTTGATCATGCTGGCGAAATTGAAACATCGCTTTTATTAGCAATTAATACAAAGATGGTCAAAATGAGAATTGCACGTGCCAATACCAAAGAGATTGGTGGATCAAAAGTTGCTTATAAAAGTCTTGCATCTATTCCTGGGTCTTTTCCAAAAATTACAGGAAATGGAGTATGGGGTGACCCAACCAAAGCATCAATAAAAAAAGGACGATCGTTATTGGATGATTTGATACAAAAGCTTGAGCAAACTCTAATAGAATTTCGAGAGTTTAGTAGTTAAATCAATAGTTATTTATCAAATTTTAATTCATGATAGATAGCCGATAAATTAATCATACCTTCGAATGAAATTTTAATATATAACTAATATTCATTTGTTAGTAAAAGGTAGATTTAGTATTGTCAATTGATATGGCTGTAAAGGTTTTGGATGAGAGTTTTGGAAAAATTGTCCTGATCAAATTAAAAGGTGGTAAAGTTATTAGAGGAATTCTTCATGGTTTCGATCAACACATGAATTTATTGCTTGATGATTCGGTAGAAATAGTAGAAGGCAAGTCGTCAGATTTGGGAACTATTGTAGTGAGAGGGGATAATGTAGTTATAATATCCCCACCCCCGGCATAAACTACTAAGGAGAATGTGTAAGAAAGAGGTAGATATGAGAAAATGACAAAAGGCACAACCTCAATGGGCAAATATACCAGGAAAAAGGTACATATAAGATGTAGAAGATGTGGCCATAATTCTTTCCATAAAAGGGGAAAAGCCTGTTCGAAATGTGGCTATCCTGATCCAAAAATGAGGAAGTACAACTGGATCAAACGTCAAGTTATGTAATTGAATAAAAAATATTGAAATTGTAAATTCTAAATAAGTAAAAGCTTTAAGGATTTTAAACCTTTATTTTCTATTACAATCTTGTAAGATTAGTAGACTTGCGTTATTTTAGAATTAAATATATCCATAGAGATTATAATCTTTAGTTAAAATGGTTGAGGTAGTAGACTCTCTTTTATTGATAATAACCGGATTATCTATGATTGGAGGAATTATTTTTGGATTATACTATACTAAAATCAATACTTTGGTTTTTGATTTAAAGAAAAGAACAAGGAGCGGAAATGACAAGTCAACAAACTCCATGACCAAAAAACAAGAAAAAGTACAACTAGAATTAGAAAATGTACTAAAAAACAAACCAGATTTAATAAAACAAAGTTCTGAGTTAATGGAAGAAGAGTTAAAGATATACCAATTCGAAAAAGATTTGGCAAGCAATGCCATAGAGAAGAT
The DNA here is from genome assembly GCA_014523485.1 of Nitrososphaerales archaeon TH5894. Lineage (GTDB taxonomy): Archaea > Thermoproteota > Nitrososphaeria > Nitrososphaerales > Nitrososphaeraceae > TH1177. The sequence continues at coordinate 1,726 of JAATVK010000039.1, read as the reverse complement.
TTTGCTTGCATCTAAAAACAAATCAATTGATTCCTTCGAAAAAGATCGTCTTTTACTAAAGTATAAAGATCAGTTAAAAAAGTTAAATGGAAAAATGGATAAAATCCAATCAGAAATAGATGTTACTAAATTAATTAATCTTAGAAATGATTTAGCTCTTCTATTAGATAACAAAATTTCAAATATAGATGAAAAGATTAAAGAAATCAACTACAAAATAGGAACTAAATATAAAATTAAAGAAATACAAAATCAAAAAAGAAAAAATACATTCTACAATAATGATGATGATAGTATAAAGGATATCAATAATCTTCCTCCTTTCGTTAATAGTGAAAGAACCATTGATGATGATGATAATCTAAACTTTAGCGAATTAACAACTTTCAAAAATAATCCCAACCAAAAAAGAAAAGAGATAGTTATTGAGAGTCAGAGAAAAAAAATTGATGACCTAAAAGATCAAGTTTTAGTTGCATTAGATAGACTTGATAAAACTCGCGATACTAAAACGGAATTAAAAGATGAACTCGACGCAGCAAAAGTTACAGAGACTAGTACTTTTATAGAGAAAGACCTCCAGGATAACTACCGGAAAAAATCAGAAATTAATGGGAAGGAGTATTTAAGTGTTGAACATGATAAACAATCTTTTAATTCAGTGTTTGAAAATAATTTGAATATTCCAACAATTTTTAGTTCTCTTGGTAATAAACCTAGTAGTACTGAGGACGTTGTGACCACAAAAATAGTATTTGACCCTATAAACAAGAAAGCGGAAGGAAGCTTAAAAAATTATGTGGATGTGAATCCAAAGAGGATAATAAATGAATCAAATTTTTTTACATCCTTAAATATCGAGAAAAAAAATACTAACCATAACAACAACAAAAATACTCCGCTATCAAATATATTGAATCAAAGTAGTTCAAAAGTTGAGCATACAACAAAATCAGAATATGACGAGAAGGATTTAGCCCAAGATCATCCGAGCAACAATGACAAACCATCATTTGATTCAAATGACAATAAAAATATTGATAACAAACCTACTAGTAACAGATTCAAATTTCCATTAGCATTTATTTTTTCTAAAAACCGCAAAGAAGATGAAAACAAAAAAGGTGATACTAGGAATTTAGAGACTAATGAACAAAGAAAAGATCCGCTTAGCAATATTAGTAATAAAAGTAATAGAAAATGAAATATTTTTTCCTCTATAAGCTGATTATTATTATGATGACCTACAAAAATTAGCTATGGGTTATTCAGCGCCCAAAAAACCTATAAGATCAAATTCCTCAGTAGATGTTGTTGATTGAATTTCAGCAATAGAAATAAGATGATCATCAGGATCTAATATAATTGCGTGTTTGCCAAAGGGCTCACTTTTTGGTTCTTTAAAAAATCTAACATTCTTTGATTTTAGATCCTTTGCTACTTGATCCAAATCAGAAACCATAAATCCTACAAGAACATTTGGATGACCGTCATCGCTTTCATCTTTACCTTTTCTTTTTCTCGGATGCAATGCAAGCGTAGTCCCTTTGTCAAAAAATTCGATCCAATCAGTCGTTTTTACTTTGAGTTTTAAACCAATGGTATCTTTATAAAATTGTGTAGACCGTTCCATATCGTCAACAAGCAATATTACTGAACCAATTTTGTTGAACATCAAGATTCATTTTCTATAGGAATGATGCTTAATAAAAGAATTTGTTTATTT
>JAATVK010000262.1 GCA_014523485.1 Nitrososphaerales archaeon TH5894 | reverse complement strand
ATGGAGGAATAATAGATGATTTAATCATATACATGTTTAATAGGGAAAAATTCCTTATTGTTGTTAATGCTTCAAATAGAGAAAAGGATTTAGAATGGATTATTAAGCATTTGAAATCAGCAACTATTGTTGAAGATATCACCGATAAAATTGCTCTTCTAGCACTCCAGGGTCCTCTTGCTCAAAGTATCCTAGAAAAGGCAGTAATTGTTCATTTAAACCTGAATCAATTAAAACCATTTAATTTTATTATCACAAATATTTTTGGAATAGAATGTATAATATCAAGGACTGGTTATACAGGAGAAGATGGTTTTGAGCTATTCTTTGATTCTTCAAAAATAGAGATTTGGGACAAGATCATACAGTTAGGTTCCACAATTAATATTAAACCTGCAGGTTTGGGAGCCAGAGATACACTCAGACTAGAGGCTGGTTTAATGCTTTATGGAAATGATATGGATGAAAATACCACTCCTTTGGAAGTTCCACTCAAATGGACAGTAAAATTTGAAAAGAATGAGTTCATTGGAAAAAAAGCTTTGATAAACCAGCAAATAAATAAAAAGCTAGTAGGATTTGAGGTTCTAGAAAAAAGAGTAGCTAGACATGGAAATGAGGTATTAATGAATAGCAAAAAGATCGGTTTCGTGACAAGTGGAACATTTTCCCCAATTTTAAAAAAGTCTATTGGCTTTTGTTTTGTGCCAATTTATGTAAACCCCAATGAATTAATCGAAATTAATATTGGTGGTAAATTGTATAAAGCTAAAGTTCTTAGTAGTACACGATTCTATAAGCGGAAATAAAAAAAATTTTTATGGTTGAATAACATTAAAAATAGATCTTTGTGAATGAGAATATAAGGTTTACAAAAGAACATGAATGGATTGTAATCAAGGAAGGAATAGCAATTATTGGAATATCAGACTTTGCTCAGAGACAACTTGGAGATATAGTTTCCATAGAATTGCCTAAGGTTGGTAGCATATTCAAACGTATGCAATCAATGGCAATAATTGATTCTGTAAAGGCTTCTTCTGATATTTATTGTGTTATGAGTGGCGAAATTGTAGAAGTTAACGAGGAGTTGCTTGAACACCCCGAATGGATAAATCAATCACCATATGAATCAGGCTGGATTGTAAAATTAAAACCATCTAATATGGAAGAATTCCATAATTTAATGACCAATGAGCAATATAACAAATTTATTGGCGAAACAGAAGAGAATAGAGAAAAATATCAAAGCGGAGACTGATATCAATTATAATGAATTATTCACCAATAACTGAAAATGACAAAGAAGATATGTTAAAACGAATTGGAGTAAGATCTATTAATGATTTAATCATGGATTTAAAGCCGTCTCTTAATGAAAAACTGGATCTCTCTAAACCACTGAGCGAGCTTGAACTCGTGGAACATTTGAGAAATATATCACAAAAGAATAAGATCATGAAATACTTTATTGGGGCTGGAGCTTACAATCATTATATTCCCTCTGCAGTAAATCATTTGCTAATGAGGGGAGAATTTCTTACAGGATATACTCCTTATCAAGCAGAAATGAACCAAGGAACTTTACATACAATGTACGAATTCCAGTCATTCATATGTCTTCTTACAGGCATGGATATAGCTAATGCTTCTTTGTATGAAGGTTCATCTGCATTGGCAGAAGCCGTATTGCTCTCTTCATCTTATAATGGAAGGAATTCCATTTTCATAAAGGAAGGACTCAATCCTCAATATTTGGAAGTTTTAAAAACATATTGTGAAGGAGCAGATCTCAAAATTGTAAATGAGATTGATAATAACACCGCTTGTGTGATTGCTCAGAATCCTGACTTCTATGGAACTATTGAGAATTTACAGTATTTAGCTGAACAGGCACATAAAGTGGGTGCACTCTTTATTACTTGTGTTGTCGAACCAACTTCTCTTGCACTCCTAGAACCACCAGGAAATTATGGTGCAGATATAGTAGTCGGTGAAGGACAGTCCTTTGGTATTCCAGTAAACTTTGGAGGTCCATATCTTGGCTTTATGGGAGTCAAGAGTTTCTTATTAAAGAAAATTCCAGGAAGAATATGTGGAATGACTACGGATTCAAAGGGAAATAAAGGCTTTGTGCTGACTTTTCAAGCGCGAGAACAGCATATAAGAAGAGAAAGAGCTACAAGCAATATAACAACAAATGTGGCACTGATGGCCATAGCTTCAACTATTTATTTGGCACTCATGGGAAGGAAGGGACTAATCAATGTTGCAAAACTTTCTTATAGCAGAGCACATTTTTTGCAAAACAAATTGAAGAGCATCGGCTTCCAAGCTCTGAATAAAAAACCATTTTACAATGAATTCTATATGAAGGCGCCATCTGGGTCTTTGGAAAATATTTCTTCAAATCTGCTTAAAAATGGAATTCTTGGTGGTCTTGAGTTCTTAGATGAAGATAAAATATTAATTTGCTGTACTGAACTAAATACAGTGCAAGATATAGAATCATATGTTTCTATAGTAAAGGAGACAAAATAATAAAATGAAGCTCATATTCGAATATGAAGAAGAGATAACAGAACATGTACCGGATGTTGACGATAATAAAGAGAGAGAACGAGGCGGCAAAGAAGCAGCAACAGCAGCAGCAGCAGATGACATTACAATTGAAATACCAAAAAATCTGATGCGAAAAGAACTTCCTCTTCCAAATGTGAGTGAGATCAATGTTGTAAGACACTATACTAACATATCAAGAATGAATTTTGGAGTTGATCTTGGATTTTATCCATTAGGTTCTTGTACGATGAAGTACAACCCTTACATCAATGACTACGCTGCAGGCCTTGAAGGCTTCACGGATGTTCACCCACAAGCTCCAGTAGAAGATGTTCAAGGT